>NZ_JBPQTQ010000086.1:0-26111 GCF_051386415.1 Streptomyces sp. URMC 129 | reverse complement strand
GACCTGGTGAAGGACCCGGACGTCCTCGTCCGGGCCTACGACGACAGCCAGGGCGTCGAGGTGGGGGTGGCCAGGAGGAGGGCGAAGCGGGCGGCTTCGTCCGTCCACCAGTGGCTGATCGTCAGGCCCGCCGCGGCCAGCTCGGAAGTCAGCCCGGCGCGGCGGAACTTCACGGAGATCTCGGTGCGCATCTCCTCGCCCGCCGCGAAGTCGACGGTCAGGTCGACGCCCGGGATCTTCACCGTCCGGGCCGCGGTGGCCCGCAGCCACATCTCGACGCGCTCCTCCGGCACGTTCCACACGGCCTTGTGCGCGAACGCGTCCGGGTCGAAGTCGGCGTCCAGCTCGCGGTTGATGACGTGCAGGACGTTCTTGTTGAACGCCGCCGTGACGCCCTGGCTGTCGTCGTAGGCCCGGACGAGGACGTCCGGGTCCTTCACCAGGTCGGCGCCGAGCAGGAACGCGTCGCCGTCGCCGGTGAGTCCGGCCCGGACGGCGGCGAAGAACGCGGCCCGCTGCGCCGCGTCCAGGTTGCCGATGGTGCCGCCGAGGAACGCGACCAGGCGCGGTCCGCCGGGGGCGGGCAGGGCGAGATCGGCCTCGAAGTCGGTCACGGCGGCGGCGACGCGCAGCCCCGGGTAGTCCCGGCACAGCGCCTCCCCGGCCTCGGTGAGGGCGGCGGGGCTGACATCGCGCGGCGCGTAACCGCGCAGCGTGCCCTGCCCGGTGAGGGCGTCCAGCAGCAGCCGCGTCTTGGTGGAGGAGCCGGAGCCCAGCTCCACCAGTGTGGCGGCGCCGGTCGCGGCGGCGATCTCACCGGCGCGGTGCCGGAGGATCTCGTGCTCCGCGCGGGTCGGGTAGTACTCGGGGAGCCGGGTGATTTCCTCGAACAGCTCGCTGCCCCGGGCGTCGTAGAACCACTTGGGCGGCAGGATCTTGGGGTGGGCGGTCAGCCCCGCGGTGACGTCGGCCCGCAGGGTGCGGTCGAGGTATCCGTCGGGGAGGCGGTGGTCGAGCGTGAAGCGGTCGTTCATGAGGTAAGGGGATTCCCTGGGTGCGGCGGGGCGCAGCGGAGTGGTGCTGACGCGTCCGGGGGTGGCCAGGAGCAGAGATTCTTCGGGCACTTCGTGCCAGTCGTCGCTGTCGTCGTCGGGCTCGGAGGCGACCAGCACCTCGCCGGGCCCGGTGCGGTACCAGAGCGTGTCGCCGCGACGGGTGGCGGCGATGACGCGGCCGTCGGTGAGGAGGAGGTTGACGCGGGCGTCGGGGCGGGCGCCGGCCGTCTGCCGGGTCACGGCCGCCAGCGCCTCGCCCGCGGGCTCGCCCGCCCGCAGGCGCCGGTGGACCATGGCCCACAGCAGCGCCGAGTCGCAGTGCGCCTCCAGGGCGAGCAGGTCGGCCGCGGCCAGGCCCGCGCCGCCGGTGTCGGCGGGCAGCCCGGCCCAGTCGCGGACGGCGCCGTTGTGGCTGAACAGCCAGTCGCCGGACCGGAACGGCGCGGCGGCCGACGCGTCCTGGCTGGTGCCGGCCGTCGCGGAGCGCACGGCGGCCAGGACGGCGCCGCTGCTGATGGCGCGGGCCAGGTCGGGCAGGTTGGCGTCGGCCCAGATCGGCACCGCGCGCCGGTACCGGGCGGGCCCGTCCCCGCCCGCCGCCGGGTACCAGCCGATGCCGAAGCCGTCGGCGTTGACCGTGCCGTGGCGCTGGCGGCGGGGCGCCCACGCCTGCTGGTACAGGCCGCCGGCGGGCTCGGTCAGCAGCCGGGCCAGCGGGACGGGCGGCCCGAGATAGGCCAGGTGGCGGCACATCAGCGCGCCTCCCCGGCCGTGCGGCAGGTGCGGAAGCCGGCGAAGATCTGGCGCCGGATGGGGTAGTCCCAGTTGCGGAACGTGCCCCGGCAGGCGACCGGCGCGACGCCGAACGAGCCGCCGCGCAGCACCTTGTAGGAGGGGCCGAAGAAGACCTCGCTGTACTCCTTGTACGGGAACACGGCGAACCCCGGGTAGGGCCGGAAGTCGCCGGACGTCCATTCCCAGACGTCGCCCAGGAGTTGGCGGATGCCCAGCGGTGAGGCGCCGGCCGGGAAGCTGCCGGCGGGCGCGGGCCGCAGGTGTCGCTGGCCGAGGTTGGCGTGCTCGGGACTGGGTGGCTCGTCGCCCCACGGATAGGTCAGCGAGCGACCGGTGGCGGGGTCGTGGCGGGCGGCCTTCTCCCACTCGGCCTCGGTCGGCAGCCGCCGCCCGGCCCAGCGGGCGTACGCGTCGGCCTCGTACCAGCACACGTGCAGCACCGGCTCGTCCGGCGGCACTTCCTCCACGTGCCCGAACCGCCGCCGCAGCCACCCCGTACCCCCGTCCCGGAACCAGAACTGCGGCGCGGTCAGCTCCGCCGTCCGCCGGTGCTCCCAGCCCTCGGGCGTCCACCAGCGCGGGTCGTCGTAGCCGCCGTCCGCGATGAACTCCTGATAGGCGGCGTTGGTCACCGGCACGGTGTCCATCCAGAACGCCGGGACGTCCACGGTGTGCGCGGGCCGTTCGTTGTCCAGCGCCCACGGGTCGCTGTCCGTGCCCATGGTGAACGGGCCGCCCGGGACCAGCACTTCACGCGGCAGACCACGGGCGTCCGCGGGCGCGGACGGCGGCGCCGGCGCGTCCAGCACCGGCGGACCGGCCCGCAACTGGTGCGTGGCCAGCATCGTCTCGCCGTGCTGCTGCTCGTGCTGCGCCACCATCCCGAACACGAAGCCGTCGGCGTGCAGCGGGTCCCCGGCGCGCGGGGAGGCCGACAGCACCTCCAGGGCCTGGTCGCGCACCTGGCCGAGGTAGCGGCGGGCCTGCGCGGGGCTGAGCAGCGGCAGGGCGGGCCGGTCGGCGCGGGGGTGCCGGAACGCGTCGTACAGGTCGTCCAGGTCGGGCCGGAGCGCCGGCCGGCGGCCGGCCTCGCGGACCAGCCAGATCTCCTCCTGGTTGCCGACGTGCGCGAGGTCCCAGCCGAGCGGGGACATCAACGGCGAGTGCTGGGCCATCAGTTCGTCGTCGCCCAGACAGTCCGTGAGGGCGAGGGTTCTGGCCCGGGCGGCCTCCAACTCGGCCAGGGCGTGTGCGAGTCGCTGCGCTTGCCCGCTCATCGGGTCGCTCCTTCCGGCTCGTTCACCTGGTCGTCGGCGCGGTCACGCACCCGGGCCGGCGGGCCCGTCTTGAAGCACACGCCGTTGACGTACGCCTCCGCCTCGTCCTTCGGCATCGGACGGCCTTCCGTCGTCACAAGCACTCCACTTCCTGACGTCATGGGCGGGATCCGGGCATGGAAACCCGGCGCGGCGCGCGGGACATTCCCCCGCACCACGACCACTTTCGGCCAACTGTTCGAACATAGGGACCGATCCGTCCCCCCGGGGGACGACCGGGTGAACTTTCTCCCCCTGGCGGCCCCCGGGTCGCGCGGGCGGGAACGGACGGTCAGTTGTACCCGCTCTCCCCGGTGGCCCGGATGCAGTACGCGCCCCAGTCCCCGTTCGGGTCGGCGGGCGTGGCGCAGACGGTCACCTCGAAGTTCTCGGCGTCGACGGCGACCATCGCGGTGTACGTGCCGGAGCCCGTCCCGATCCGGGCCTCCTGTCGTCCGCCACCGGTCACCTCGACGGACACCCGGTCGCCCGGTGCCCCGTCGCGGATCCGCCCCCAGACGGTGTGGCAGCGGCTGCCGAGCCGGACCTCCAGCAGGGCGGGGTTACCGCTCTCCGGCTCGTAGCCCGCGGCGTGGTCGCCGGCACAGCCCGCGGCCCGCGGGTCACGGCCTTCGCAGCCCTCACCGGGG
The DNA here is from genome assembly GCF_051386415.1 of Streptomyces sp. URMC 129. Lineage (NCBI taxonomy): Bacteria > Bacillati > Actinomycetota > Actinomycetes > Kitasatosporales > Streptomycetaceae > Streptomyces > Streptomyces sp. URMC 129. The sequence continues at coordinate 22,295 of NZ_JBPQTQ010000086.1, read as the reverse complement.
CAGGTCCGCGGCCTGCTGTCCTCCAGGCGTTCCTCGATCCACGCCCCCACCAGACCGGTCACCACCGCCAGCCCCAGGGCGACCCCCCGCACCAACGGCCAGGCGCGCCGCACGCGCTCCCGGGCGGAGCGCGGCGATGCCCGGGAACCGGTCCTCCCCCGGCCGCGGAACGGCCCGCACCGCGCCCCTCGCCACCGACGGCGCTCATCGGGCCGGTCCGTCCGGCTCGTCCACCTGGTCGTCGGCGGGGCAGCGGCCCCGTTCGGGGTAGCGATCGGCGAACTCGGCCACGGCCCGGCGGACGCGCGCGAGCGCGCCGGAGTCGGCGAGCGCGGCATCGGCCGCGGCGAAGCAGGCGCGCGCGGCCTTGCCGATCGCCGGATCGGCCGGGCCCAGCCGGGCGGCGCGGGTCCACACCTCGGACGGCGGCACGGCGCGGCCCCCGCACAGCGGCTCGGTGGCCGCGTACGCGGCGTCCGCCGCCACCGGATCGTCCAGCAGGACGGCGGCCACGGCGGTGGCGACCAGCCAGCCGTCGCCGGGCTGGGCGTCGATCATCCGCAACTCCAGCCAGCCGCGCGGCCGTACGGGCGGGAAGAGGGTGGTCAGGTGGTAGTCGAGGTCACCGATCCCGGGCGGGCGCCCGACCGTTCTGCCGCCGGTGAGCCAGGAGCGGAACGTGAGTCCGCGCGGTGCCGACCAGTCCGCCGACCCGGCCCGGCGCACGCACAGCAGCTGCGCGTCCAGGGCGTAGTCGGCCCAGGAGGCGCGCGGGTCCGCGTCGCCGGGGTCCGTGCCCTCGTCCGGGGCCGCCGTGCGCGTGGGGTCGATGCGCCGCCACACGGCCTGCCGGGTGGACACCCAGCCGGTCGGTCTGCCGCGCCACAGCGGGGAGTTGGCGAAGGCCGCGATGAGCACCGGGCCCAGGCGGTGGGCCAGGCGCCAGCGGTAGCGGTAGCCGTGGGGGCCGTCGGAGTCGTCGCCCGCGTCCAGGCTGATCTGGACGGCGGCGGTGCCGCGCATCATCATGCGGCCCCAGGGGCCGCCGCGGTCGAAGTGCGCCTCCATGGCGCGGTAGCGGGGGTGTCGCACCACCCGCGGGGGCGGGTCCCGGTGCGGGTCGAGCCCGTTGCCCCGCAGTTCGAGCCCGGCCCGGGCGAGACCCGCGCGGAGGACGGTCAGGTCGCCGAGGGCGGCCTCGACGCAGCCCGCGAGCGAGGCGGCCGGCGCGGTGCTCAGCTCGACCTGGCCGCCGGGTTCCCGGCTGATGCCGCCGCCGTGCGGCAGCGTGCCCGGTGTCTCGAAGGGGGCGAGTGCCTCGGCCAGTCGTCCGGCGGCCACCGGGAGCCGCGCGTCGGCGCGATCGTGCACCAGCCATTCCAGTTCGACGCCCACCCTGGTCGGGGGGCCCGTCTTGAAGCAGACGCCCTTGACGTACGCCTCGGCCTCTTCCAGCGTCAGACAGCCATCCATTGTCGTATGCGCTCCACTTCCCCGAAGTCGTGGACGGATCCGGGCATGGAAACCCGGCGCGGCGCGCGGGGCATTCCCCGCGCGGCGACTATTTTCGGCCAACTGTTCGAACATACCGGGGCGGTGGGCCGCCCCGGGAAACAACCCGGTGAATTCCTACCCGCGATCGCCGTTCTCAGGGCCACCGCCTTCGGCACCCCCGGCCAGGGACGCGCCGTAGTCGCGCAGCCGCCGGACCGCCCGGGGATCGGCGGCGCGCCGCCGGGCGAGGGCACGCTTGATCTCCCGGTAGGTGGCCAGTTCGAGCCCGCACCAACGGCAGTGCTCCAGATGGGCGGCGAGCCGTGCCGCGGTCAACGCGTCGGTCTCCCCGTCGAGATACGCCTGGAGCTCCCGCAGCGCCTCGGCACAGCCCATCGCCGCCCGCCGCGCGGCGCGCCGCCGGAGCCACCCGGTCACGTCGCACCTCGTCCCGGCGCCGCTCCGGCGCCCACCAGCCGGTCCCGGATCCGTCGCCGCGCCCGGTGCAGCCTGCTCATCACGGTTCCTTCCGGCACGCCGAGCACCCGCGCCGCCTCGGCGTAGGTCAGCCCGTTCACGTCCACCAGCAGCACCGCCTGCCGGTGCTTGCCGGGCAGCGCGGCGACGGCGGCCTCCACCGCGTCGTCGAACGCCTCGCCCACGACCAGTTCCTCGGGCGAGGCGGCCCGTCCGGCGGGCGACACGGCGAACCGGTCCAGGTCCGCGTCCGGGTCGTCCAGGAGCTGTGGCCTGCGCCGCCGGTGCCGATTGGCCTCCGCGTTGCGCATGATGGTCAGCAGCCAGGCCCGCGGATGCCTGCCGTCGAACCGGTCCACGGCCCGGAAGGCCCGCAGCAACGTCTCCTGCACGAGATCCTCGGCGTCGGCCGGCTGAGCCGTCAGCGACAGGGCCACCCGCAGCAACACCTCCACCTCGGGCACCACATGTTCGGCGAACGCCCGCCGCCGCTCCACACCGGGACACGCCGCTCGCTCATCCACACGCCGGTAACCCCCCGGCCCCTGCCCGGCATTCCCCTAGGGCCTGTCTTCCGGATCTTCGCGGGGCCACGACGCCTGGCATCCCGCCTGGCCGCGTTGCCGAATCGCGCGAGTACGGACAAGTACGAGCTGCGATCCGGCGCCTTGCCAGCGCATGGGGGTACCTCCCGGGCCCCCGAGGGGCCCGGGGGAGCCAGACGCCGCGGCCTGATCCGCGAAGATCCGAAAGACAGGCCCTAGGCGCGCTTGCGATACTCGCCGCATGGGCTCACCCACCGGCTCGTCACGCGGACGCGTCCACTGGTTCAGCGATCTGCTCCTGGCCTTCTGCCTCTTCGCGGCGGAGGCGGTCGCCGTCGCGTACGTCGTGTTCGCCGAGGGGATGTCGAGCTGGGCCGACAGCTACCAGGGGCGCGTGAGTTCCCCGGACGGGGACAGTCTGTGGATCTGCGGCTGGGTGATCGCGGCCCTCGCCACGGTGGCCGCGATCGCCCTGGCCCGCGCCCGGGCGCCGTTCGCCGCGGCCACCCAGGCCCTGGTGGTGGTCGCCACGCTGCTCCTGATGTCGGTCGCCGCCGCCGAGGAGCACTCCGACGACCGGTCCGCCCCGGTGTCCGTCCCGGCGCCGGCCCCGGCCTCCGCGGACTCCTGAGCCGCCCCCTCGAACGTTCGATCGAACACGCGTACTATTCCAGCGTGGATACGACGAGCTTCCCCGAGGATCTGATCACGGCGCAGAACGAGTGGTACGACATCGACGAGCAGCTCACCGCCGCCGGTGAGCGGGAGCGCCGCCTGCGGTCGCGGCTGCAGGAGCTGTCCCTCTACATCGCCGGCCATCCCTACTGGGAGACCCGCGCCAACGCGGGCGTCGCGGCCCGGATCGCGCTCAAGCGGTCGGTGCGGGAGGCCCGCGGCATGTAGGGGGCGGCGCGGCACGCCCGGCGGACGGGCGCGGGGCGTCACCCGTCGCCGAAGCCGAAGCCGATGCCCCGCAGCGCCCCGGCCGCCGCCCGGTCCAGCAGCGCGGCCGAGGCGCAGCCGTCCGGCAGCCGTCCCGCCGCGACCTCCGCGACCAGCCGGTCCACGGCCCGCCGGTGCCGCGCGAACGCGAACCCGGAGACGGTCCGGCCGCGCGTCATCTGCCCGGCCAGCGCCGTCCCGGCGGGCACGTCCAGCACCACCAGGTGCAGTTGGCGGCCCCGCCGCCTGGCGTCCCAGCCCAGCCAGCGGCGCACCCACGCCGTGCGCCCGCAGTCGTGCACGATGACGGCGGCGGAGGAGCGCAGCGCGCGGCCCAGGTGCGCGTAGTGCGCGAGCCGGACGGCGGGCCGGTAGAGGGCGTACGGGACCCAGCCGGGCAGCCGCCGGGCCCAGCGCTCCCGCACGTCCTGGGAGTCGATCCTGATCAGCGCCCCGTCCGGCACGGCCGCCGCCGCGCGCCGCATCAGCGTGGACTTGCCGCTGCCGGGCAGCCCGGAGACGACGACCCGGTGACCGGCCGGCCAGCGCAGCTCCAGGTGCCCGCCGTCCGCCGCCGCCCCGCGCAGGTCGAACACCAGCGGGTGCCCGGCGGTCCCCGGGCCGGGCGGTGATGCGGCAGGGTTGTGCCCCGGCATGCTGTCTCCCCCGCGCTGTCGACTTCCCACGCGGCCCGGCATCGGGCGCGGGCGGACGCGACTCACCGTAACGGCCCCGGATGCCGCACCGCAACGGCTTGCCCGGCGTGAGCAGTTGCACGCGCACGCGGGCCGGCCCGGGCGCGTCAGGCCGGGTCCCCTCCCGGCCGGACGCGGAGCCGCTCCCGCACCCGCGCCCACAGCTCCTCGTCGCCCAGCGCCGCCGCGGCGAGCTGGTAGCAGGTCCGTTCGCACAGCTCGACCAGCTCGTCCCTGCTCAGGGCCGGGCGGTCGAGCCAGGTGACGACGACCTCCTCCATGAACGCCTGCCAGCCCTTGACCGTCAGGAACAGCGCCGGGGTGCGCGGCGCCCCGGCGGCGGCCAGGCCCGCCATGACCCACTCGATGAACGCCGCCCGCACCGAGCCGTGCAGCCTGCGCATCTCCGGGCTGCTGTGGGTCAGGCGCACCACCGCGAGGTAGACCGAGGGCCGCAGCGCCACCTGGTCGATGAACGCGCCGATGCCGTTGCGCAGTTGCTCCTCGGGGCTGAGCGCGGGGTCGGGGGCGACGAGACCGAGCAGTTCCTCCGCGACCGACTGGACGATCGCGCCGCGCAGCTTGCGCAGGGAGCCGAAGTAGTGGAAGAGCAGACCGGGCGAGACACCCGCCTCCCGCGCCACGGAGTCCACCGAGAGGGTGTCCAGCTCACGTTCCTCCAGGAGGGCGCGGGCGGCGGCGAGAATCTGCGCCTTGCGTTCCGCCGGGGACATTCGGGCACCGCTCGCACGAACCATGGGCCCATCCTATTGACTTCGCCTCAACAGGCTCTACCGTTGAGTAACCCTCAATAAGGACTCCGACGGCCGCCGAGGGAACCTGCCTGGAACTCGACCTGTAGGACCCGCCCCGCCCGACCAGCCCTCCGCCCGACCGAAAGGGCCGTCCATGAGCGCTTCCCCGACCGCCCCCGCCCTGCCCGCCTTCCCGTTCGACGACCACGACCTCGCGCGCTTCCGCGAGGTGCAGCGGCTCGCCTACCGCTGCGCCGAGGAGGTCGCCGCCTGGCTGGCGCCCGGTGTCACCGAGCGCGAGGCCGCGGCCCGGCTGCGCCGCGCGCTGACCGCCGCCGGGGTCAGGGACTTCTTCCACGTGCCGTTCGCCTGGTTCGGGGACCGCACGGCCTTCCGGCACTTCAGGACCCCGCTCCAGTTCTTCCCCGGCGGGCGGCGGCTGGCCGAGGGCATGCCGTACATACTGGACTGCGCGCCCGTCGTGGACGGCTACACCGCCGACATCGGCTACGGCGGCACCCTCGGCCCCAACCCCGTCTGGGAGGCGCTCGACCGCGACCTCGGCGCCTACCGGGAGCTGATCCTGCGCGAGGTCAGGCGGCGCAGGCCGCTGGCCGAGGTGTACGCCGCCGTCGACGCGCTCATCGACCGGCACGGCTACGACAACCGGCACCGGGTCTACCCCGGCCGCGTGATCGGCCACCAGGTCACCCGGCTCACGGCCCGGGGACCGGCCGGCGTCACCGTGTTCGGATTCGGCGTGCGGACCCTCCAGACGCTGGGCCGGGAGCTGATCGGCGAGCGGCTCCAGGGCCGTTCCCCGCTGTGGGCCGACGGCCGCGCCTCGCGCCACGCGCCCACGCCGGGGCTGTGGGCCGTGGAACCGCACATCGGCTTCCGCGACGTGGGCCTGAAGTTCGAGGAGCTGCTGGTGGTCACCGACGACGGCGCCCACTGGCTGGACGACGACCTGCCGCACGTCCACCGCTGGCGGGAGCGCGCGGCCACCGGGACGAAGGAGGAAGGGGCCGACCGATGAACACCACCGAGGCACCGCGCCGCCGCACGGTCATGTCGGGCGACGTCGCGCTCGCCGTCTACGAGCAGGGCGACCCCGCGCGCCCCACCGTGCTGCTGGTGCACGGCTACCCCGACACCCACCGGGTCTGGGACGAGGTGGCGGCCGACCTCGCCGCCGACCACCACGTGGTGCGGTACGACGTGCGCGGCGCGGGCGCCTCCGACCGCCCCGCCCGCCGCGCCGACTATGCGCTGGAGGCGCTGGCCCGCGACCTGTTCGCGGTGGCCGAGGCCACCAGCCCCGGCCGCCCGGTGCACGTGGTCGCCCACGACTGGGGCTCCATCCAGTCCTGGGAGGCCGTCACCGACCACACCGCGCCCGGCCGCATCGCCTCCTACACCACGCTGTCCGGCCCCTGCCTGGACCACGTCGCGCACTGGATGCGGCACCGCTACCGGCACCCCACCCCCCGCCACCTCGCGCAGCTCCTCAAGCAGGGCGCCCACTCGTGGTACATCGCGGCCTTCCACGTGCCCGCCCTCGCCCCGGCGCTGTGGCGCAACGGTCTGGCCACGCGCTGGGGCACGGTGCTGCGGACGCTGGAGGGCGTCCGGCCGCGCCCCGGCCACCCGCAGCCGGGCCTGGCCGACGACGCGGTGCACGGCATCGAGCTGTACCGCGCCAACATGCTGCCGCGCCTGCGCGAGCCGCGCCGCCGCCCCACCCTGCTGCCGGTGCAGCTCATCACCCTCACCAAGGACCATTACGTGAGCCCCGCCCTGGCCGAGGGCGCCGCGCCCTGGACACCGAACCTGTGGCGGCGCGCCATCCCCGCGACCCACTGGTCGGCGCTGCTGGGGAAGGGCTCGACCGTGGCCCGCATGGTCCGCGAGTTCGTCGCGCACCACGAGGGCGGACCCGCCGCGCCGCAGCTCGACCGGGCGCGCCGCAGGCGGGACGCGGACGCCGGGCGGCCGTTCGCCGGGCAGCTCGCCGTCGTCACCGGGGCGGGCAGCGGCATCGGGCGGGCCACCGCGCTGGCCTTCGCCGAGCAGGGCGCGGACGTGGTGGTCTGCGACATCGACACCGAGGCCGCCGACCGCACGGCCGAACTGGCGCGGCTGCTGGGCGCCCAGGCGCACGCCTACCGGGTGGACGTCTCCGACGGCCCGGCGGTGGACGCGTTCGCCGCCGAGGTGGCCGCGGCGCACGGCGTCCCGGACGTCGTGGTCAACAACGCGGGCATCGGCCACGCGGGCTCGTTCCTCCGGACCACGGAGAAGGAGTGGCAGCGGGTCCTCGACGTCAACCTGTGGGGCGTCATCCACGGCTGCCGCGCCTTCGGCACCCTGCTGGCCGAGCGGAACGAGGGCGGGCACATCGTCAACGTCGCCTCCGCCGCCGCCTACCTGCCGTCCCGGGCCCTGGCCGCGTACGCCACCAGCAAGGCCGCCGTCGTCACGCTGTCCGACTGCCTGCGCGCCGAGGTGGCCGGGGCGGGCGTCGGCGTGACCGCCATCTGCCCCGGCGTGGTCAGGACCAACATCACCCGCACCACCACGTTCTCCGGAGCGGACGCCGCGGAACAGGACGCGCGGCGCCGCCGGGCCACCCACGCGTACGCCCGGCGGAACTACCCGCCGGAGAAGGTCGCCGAACAGATCCTGCGCGCCGTGCGGAACAACCGGGCCGTCGTCCCCGTCACGCCGGAGGCCAGGGTCGGGCGCCTGATCAGCCGCCTCTCGCCCGGCCTGCTGCGGCGGGCGGCCCGTTACCTCCGCTGACCGTTTCCCCGGACCCGACCCCGGACCCGGCCCCGATCACGCCCCCGAGACACCGACTCGCCCCCTGGAGCGCCCCCGATGCTGAGCACCATGCAGGACGTCCCGCTGACCGTCACCAGAATCCTGGAACACGGCAGAACCGTGCACGCCCGCTCCCGCGTCACCACCTGGACCGCGGACGGGCCGCGCCACCGCGACTTCGGCGCGGTGGGCGACCGGGCGGCCCAGCTGGCGCACGCGCTCCGCGACGACCTCGGCGTGGACGGCGACCAGCGGGTCGCCACCCTGATGTGGAACAACGCCGAGCACCTGGAGGCGTACCTCGCCGTCCCCGCCATGGGCGCGGTGCTGCACACCCTCAACCTGCGCCTTCCCCCGGCCCAGTTGGCCTGGATCGTCAACCACGCCGCCGATCACGTCGTGCTGGTGAACGGCACGACGCTGCCGATCCTGGCGGCGGTGCTGCCCCGGCTGGAGAGCGTGGCGCACATCGTGGTGGTGGGCGAGGGCGACCGTTCCGTCCTCGACGGCTGTCGCCCGGCCGTGCACGACTACGAGGAGCTGATCGCGGGACGGCCGACCGACTACCCGTGGCCCGAGCTGGACGAGCGGTCCGCCGCCGCCCTGTGCTACACCTCCGGCACCACCGGGGACCCCAAGGGGGTCGCCTACAGCCACCGGTCGGTCTACCTGCACTCGATGCAGGTGAACGGCGCGGAGTCGTTCGGCCTGAGCTGGCAGGACACCGCCCTGCCGGTGGTGCCGATGTTCCACGTCGACGCCTGGGGCATACCGCACGCCGCCTTCATGTCGGGCGCCTCGCTGCTGATGCCGGACCGCTTCCTCCAGCCGGGCCCGCTGGCCGACATGATCGCCGCCGTGCGGCCGACCATCGCGGGCGCGGTCCCGACGCTGTGGAACGGGCTGCTGATGGAGCTGGCGGAACGCCCGCGCGACATCTCCAGCCTCCGCCGGGTGATCGTGGGCGGCGCGGCCTGCCCGCCGTCGCTGATGCGCGCCTTCGAGGAGCGCCACGGCGTGCCGGTCGTCCACGCCTGGGGCATGACCGAGACGTCCCCGCTGGGCACCGTGGCCCACCCGCCCGCGGGCCTCACCGCCGAGGAGGCATGGCCCTACCGGCAGACGCAGGGCCGCTTCCCCGCCTCCGTGCAGGCCCGGCTGACCGGCCCCGACGGCGGCCTGCTGCCGCACGACGGGGCGTCGGCGGGCGAGCTGGAGGTGCGCGGCCCGTGGATCACCGGCGCCTACTACGGCGGCGCGGCCGGGGAGCCCGAGGTGCCCGAGGACAAGTTCCACGACGGCTGGCTGCGCACGGGCGACGTCGGCACGATCACGCCGGACGGCTATCTGACCCTCACCGACCGGGCCAAGGACGTCATCAAGTCCGGCGGCGAGTGGATCTCGTCGGTGGAGCTGGAGAACCAGCTCATGGCCCATCCCGACGTCGTCGAGGCCGCCGTGATCGCCGTCCCCGACCCGCGCTGGGACGAGCGCCCGCTGGCCGTCGTGGTGCCCCGCGAAGGCGTCACCCCGGACTTCGGCGCCCTGCGCGCCTTCCTCGCCGAGCACGTCGCCAGGTGGCAGCTCCCCGAGCACTGGACGGCGGTGGCCGCCGTGCCGAAGACGTCGGTCGGCAAGTTCGACAAGAAGCTGCTGCGATCCCAGCACGCCGCGGGCGACCTGCCGGTGACGACCCTCGGCTGACGCGCGTGCGGAACCGCGGGACGGCCGTCGATCCCCTGCCGGGACGCCTTCGGGAGCGGGCAGGCGGCCATGCCGCATCGGCAGACGAGGGACTGGTCGTCGCCTTCGGGCACGGCCGGAAGGGTGCCTCTTCCGGCTGCTGCCCGAAGAGCCGCCCCGCCCAGGAGGCTCCCGCCCCGAGGGCCGGGCGGTGCCCCCGGGCACGCACGCTCGCCGCGTTGCCGCATCGTCCATGACCCCCGAGGGCCCGGGACAGCCGTGGGCGGCCGGGCGCCCCGCTTCCGGGGGTGGGGAGCGACGGGCCCGGCGGGCCTTCCGGACGCGGTGTGGATCGTGCCATCCGCACGCCGGCCGCGGGAGGCCCTCGTCTTCCGGCGGGACGTCTTCGTCCGGTCCGGCGCGTGGTGGGGGACGGACGGCCGCCGCGCCGGGCGAGCCGCCACCGGCCGTACGGCGAGGCCGGTGTGGGTGCGGGATCGCTTCGGCCGTGTCACCGCCTAGGGCCGTTTCGGGGTCATGCCGTTCAGGCCGCGTGGGCGGTGGGCCGCGCGGTCGGAGGCGGGCCATACGTAGGGGAGGTCCCCGGGGACGCCGGGGAAGCGGTCGGTGTAGAAGGCGGGGTCCTTGCGGACCAGCGCCGACTGGTGGCTGCGGTGGAACGCCTCGTCCCCCAGCCACGGTGGCAGCTCGCCGCCCGCGGCCAGCCGCTCCTGCCGCCGGGCCCGGCGGCGCCGGGCGTTCAGGGCGGCGAAGTCGGCGGCCAGCGAACCGGCGCAGGTGTCCTGCCGCCCGCCGGCCGCCCACACACGGCACACCTCCAGGCCGTACCTGACCAGGGCCTCCTCGTAGCCCGCCCACATCCGCACCGCCGGATGGTGCCGCCACCCGTACCCGGGCACGGTCAGCCCCCGCAGCACCTGCAACGCCTCGACCCGCTGCTTGCCCAGCCGCCGGACGTCCAGCACCTCGGCGGACCGGACGAAGTCGGGATACGGGAGAAACGTCTGCACCTTCCCCTGTCTACCGCCGCCCCGCCCACCGCGCCCGCCGGCCGGTCAGCTCTCCTTGTCCTCCGCCGGGAGGCGGGCCTCCACGTGGCCTTCGGTGACGCGGCACTCGAACGCGGGCTGGGGCGCGGTGGCCGGGCCGTGCACGTTCCAGCCGTCGGACAGGCGGAACGTGCTGCCGTGCCAGGGGCAGCGGACGCAGCCGTCCACCACCGAGCCGTCCGACAGCGGGCCGCCCATGTGGGCGCAGCGGTCGGCGAGGACCCGGATCGTCCCGCCCGGCTCCCGGTACACGACGACCGGGATCTCGCCCAGCATGTGCCGGACGAGGACCCCGACGGGGAACGCGTCGAGGCGGCCCAGCGGGTGCCAGCCCGGCTCCATGGCGGCGGGCACCACGTCGGTGTGGTTGGCGCCCGCGGCCTGGCGGTAGGCGAGGTGGCCGCCGAGCGCGCCGCCCGCGCCGACGGTGGCCAGCCCGGCGAAGCCCAGGGCGCGCCCGGCCAGCCGCCGGCCCCGGAGCCGGGCGGACAGCGAGGCGGCGTAGAGGGCGACGGCGGCCGTGTTGGTCGCGGCGTGCGCGAGCCCCACCCGCTTCTGCGGCTTCCGCAGCTCCGCCCAGTCGGTCAGGCCCGCCAGCGCCGCCGGGAGGGCGGCGGTGAGACCGAGGGCCACCAGCGCGCCCGCGCTCCTGCGGCGGCCCGGGAGCAGGTCCAGTACGGCGGCGGACATCCAGGTCCCGATCGGGACCTGCACCATCAGCGGGTGAACGGGATGCCCGAGCCACGTGCCGTGCAGGACGTCGCGGGCGCCCTCGGGCAGGGTGCGGACCGCGCCGCGCAGCGGGCCCATCAGCGGGTCGGCCCACCGGGTGCCCTCCAGCCGGTCGACGGCGGTGAGCACCCGGCCGGGGCGGCCGGGCTCGGGCAGCAGCGTGCGGAGTGTGTCGTAGAAGGCCATGCCGTCCAGTTCCCCGCTCCCCGCATCGCAAACGCCGTGAAGATCGCGAACGCGAAGCCCCCCGAGGCGGCGCGGGGCCGTCCGGGGGGCATCTCAGGGCCGCCGGGTCAGACCTTGCCGCGCCACGCGCCGGTGGCGACCCCGCGGGACTCGATGTACTCCTTGAAGTTCTTCAGGTCGTTCTTGGCCTGCCGGCGCACGAGGCCCAGCTTGTCCCCGACCGCCTCGGTGAAGAGCTCCGGGGCGTACTCCAGCTGGAGCATGATCTTGGTGTGCTGGCCGTCCAGACGGTGGAACGTGACCACTCCCGCCTGCTTGGGGCCGTTCCTGCTGACCCACGCGATCCGCTCGTCGGGGATCTGCTCCGCGATGTCCGCGTCGAACTCCCGCTCGGCGCCGGCGATGCTGGTCACCCAGTGGGTGCGCGTGTCACCGATCTGGTCGACGCGCTCGACGCCCTCCATGAACTCGGGAAACGACTCGAACTGTGTCCACTGGTTGTAGGCGGTGGTCACGGGGACCGCGACTTCGATGGACTCCTCGATGTGCGACATGAGTGACGTCCGCTCCTTCCTGCCTGTCGTCCGTAACGGGACGATGTCGCGGAGTACCCCTGCCGCCGGGGCGGAAACCCGGTCCGTGCCGGGCGGTCCCGCACCCCGCTTCACACTTTGCGTTTGAAGACCCAGACGGACAGCGGCGCGAAGACGGCGGCGATCGCGGCGGCCCAGGCCAGGGACTGGGCGGCCGGGGCGGCCACCTCGCCGCCGAGCATCAGCCCCCGGCAGGCCTCCGCGAGCACGCTCACCGGGTTGACGTCCACGAACGCCTGGAGCCAGCCCGGCATGGTGTCGGCGGGCACGAAGACGTTGCTGACGAAGGTGAGCGGGAAGAGCACGGTGAAGCCGAAGATCTGGACCCGCTCGGCGTCCTTGGCCACCAGGCCGACCAGCACCGACACCCAGGAGAACGCCAGCGCGAAGGCCAGCAGGAGCAGCACGGCGCCCAGCAGCCCGGGGAGGCCCGGGTCGCCGAGGCGGAAGCCGAGGATCAGGCCGACCGTCAGCACCAGGACGATCGACCACGCCTGCTTGACCTGGTCGGCGGCGATCCGGCCGGCCAGCGGCGCCCAGCGGGCGATCGGCAGCGAACGGAGCCGGTCGAACACGCCCTTGGTGACGTCGGTGTTGAGGCCCTGGCCGACGTAGAGGGTGACGAACAGCATGTTCATCACGATCATGCCGGGCAGCATGAACGTCAGGTACTCCGTGACCGATCCGGCGATCGCGCCGCCGAACACGTAGGTGAAGAGCAGCACGAACATGATGGGCTGGATGCTGAAATCGCTCAGCTCGTAGGGGTTGTGCCGCACCTGGACGACGGTCCGCCAGGCCAGGGTGAGGCTCTGCCGGACGCCCTGCAGCAGGCCGACCCGCGCGGCCGGCTCCCGCCCGGCCGGGCCGGGCGGCACCGGGGAGGTGGACGGGTCGCTGATCGCGCTCATGCCGTCTCCTCCTCCGTCTCCTCCTCGTTCGTCTCCCGGCCGCCGGGCTCCCGGCCGCCGGGCTCCGCCGCCTCCGCCGGGCGGCCGGTCAGGGCGAGGAAGACCTCGTTGAGGCTGGCCCCGCGCAGCGCCAGCTCGGTGAGGAGGACGCCCTCGTCGTCCAGCCGCCGCACCACGGCCGGGAGGACGGCGGGGTCCGCGACCCGCGCGGTCACCAGGCCGCCCCGAGCGGTGGGTTCGGTGCCGGTCAGCTCCGCCACGGCGGCGCGGACGTCGGCCAGCCGGGTGGCGTCCGTGGGGCGCACGGCCAGCGTCCGCGCGTCCGTCCTGCCCTTCAGCTCCTCGGGGGTGCCGGTGGCGATCACCTTGCCGTGGTCGATGACGACGATCTGGTCCGCGAGCTGGTCCGCCTCGTCCAGGTACTGGGTGGTCAGCAGCACGGTCGCGCCGTCCGCGACCAGCCGCCGGATGAGGTCCCACAGCTCGGTGCGGGCCCGGGGATCCAGGCCGGTGGTCGGCTCGTCGAGGAAGAGCACCGGCGGCCTGCCCACCAGGCTGGCCGCGAGGTCGAGACGGCGGCGCATGCCGCCGGAGAACGTGCCGACCGCGCGCCCGCCCGCGTGGGTCAGGCCGAACCGCTCCAGCAGCTCCCGCGCCCGCCGCCGGGCGTCGGCACGGCTCATGCCGAGCAGGCGGCCGATCAGCAGCAGGTTCTCCGTGCCGGTGAGCTGCTCGTCGACCGAGGCGTACTGGCCGGTGAGGCCGATGAGCTGCCGCACCCGGTGGGCGTCGCGCCGCACGTCGTGGCCGCCGACGGTGGCCCAGCCGGCGTCGGCGCGCAGCAGGGTGGCCAGCACCCGCACGACGGTGGTCTTGCCGGCGCCGTTGGGACCCAGCAGGCCCAGCACGGTGCCCGCCGGGACGCCGAGGTCCACCCCGTCGAGCGCGGTGGTCATGCCGAACCGTTTGACCAGCCCCTCGGCCTGGATCATGTGGCTCACGGGCGGGCCGCCCTTCCCGTCGTCCGCCGGGCTGGCGGCCGGCCGGCCTGGCAGTGCGGGCACCAGGTGGTGGAGCGGCCGGCGATCCGGTCCCGGCTGAGCGGGCCGCCGCAGCGCGGGCAGACCGGGTCCGGCGCGTCGCGGTGGCCGGTGAGCCAGGACGGCCGGGCGGGCACGCATCCGGCGCGGACCGCGTCGCGCAGCACGCCGCGCAGCGCGTCGGCCAGCCGGTCGCGCTCGCCGGTGTCCAGGTCGCGGGCCGGCCGGGCCGGGTCGACGCGGGCGCGCCAGAGGATCTCGTCGCCGAGCAGGTTGCCGAGCCCGGCCAGCACGGACTGGTCGATGAGCACGGCCTTGACGCGGGCGCGGCGGCCCTCCAGCAGCCGGTCGAGCGCGGCCCGGTCGACGGTCAGCGCGTCGGGCCCCTGCCCGCCGAGCACCTCGTCGAGGTCGGCGTCGGAGGTGGCCAGCCGCAGCCCCTGGAGCTTGCGCTGGTCGCGGTAGCGGAGCCGGCGTTCGCCCTCCAGGGTGAACGTGACCCGGTCGTGGGGATGCGGCGGGTCGCCGGGCGCGGCCGGGACGAGCCGCCCGGTCATGCCGAAGTGCAGCAGGAACGACGGGCCGTCGGTGCGGGCCAGCAGCCACTTGCCGTGGCGCTCCGGCTCGGCCAGGCGGCGGCCGGTGAGGGCGCGGCGCAGCCGGGGCACGGTCACCCCGCGCAGGACTCCGGGGTCGGCCACCTCGACGCCGTCGATCCGGCGGCCCCGGCCGTGCTCGGCGAGGATCCGGCGGAATCCCTCGACATCCGGCAATTCGGGCATGCCCTCACGGTACGTCGGCCTCGCCGGTCCGGCCCGCGAGAACGGTGGCGACGTAGTCGCGGGCGGCGGCCTCCATCCCGACGTCCTGCTGGGCGCGCTCCGACAGGTACCAGCGGTGTTCGAGCAGCTCGTGGTAGATCTGCGCGATGTCCAGCCCCTCCCGCAGCTCCGCCGGGACGAGGCGGACGGTGGGGCGGAAGACGTCGCGGACCCAGCGGTGGGCCAGCACCTCGGTGCGGGCGCCGAGGGGGTCGCCGGGGGCGTAGTCGTCCTGGCCGGCCATCCACGTCTCCAGGTCGTTGAGCAGGCTGCGCGCCTGGTTCTCCTCGGCGTCCAGCCCGGTCAGCCGCAGCAGCTGCCGCTGATGGTGCCCGGCGTCGACGACCTTGGGCAGGAAGGTGACGTGGTCGCCGTCCGGGGAGCGCTGGATCTGCATCTCCGCGACGTCGAAGCCGAGCTCGTTGAGGCGGCGGATGCGGTGGTCGATGAAGTGGCGCTTGTCGCGCGGGTAGACCGAGGTGCGGGTCAGCTCGTCCCACAGCTCCCGGTACCGGTCGATCAGCTCCCGCCCGAACGGCACCGGGTCGACGGCGGGGTGCAGGGAGCCGCCGGCCTCCAGATCCATCAGCTCCCCGACGATGTTGACCTGGGCGACGTCGAGGTCGTAGTCGCGCTGGCCGTCGGTGAGCCGGGGCTGGATCTGCCCGGTCTCGGCGTCCACGAGGTACGCGGCGTAGGCGCCGGCGTCGCGGCGGAAGAGGGTGTTGGACAGCGAGCAGTCGCCCCAGGCGAAGCCGCTGAGGTGGAGGCGGACCAGGAGGACGGCGAGCGCGTCGAGCAGCCGCTTGATGGTGCCGGGGCGCATCGTCGTCTCGAACATGGACCGGTAGGGCAGCGACCCCTTCAACTGCCGGGTGATGAGGACGGGTTCGAGCGGCTCGCCCTCGGCGCCGGTCCGGCCGGTGACGACGGCGACGGGATCGACGGCGGGGACGGCGAGCCGGTCGAGGTCGCGCAGCAGGGCGTACTCGCGGACGGCGGCCCACTCGCCGACCTCCTTGACCGCGAAGACCTCGTGGCCGGCCCGGGCGAACCGGACGACGTGGCGCGAGATCCCGCGCGGCAGCGCGACGAGGTGCTTCTCCGGCCACTCGGCCAGCGGGACGTCCCAGGGGAGGTCGAGCAGCGTCGTCGGGTGCTCGGGGTCGGTCGCGGTGATCTGGAGCTCCATGGCACCAGTCTGCGGCAGAACTCCGACATGTTTTCGATACCGCGGTTCCGGTTACCCGGAACGGTGCTCAACCGGTACGAACCGGTAAGGAAAGGAGGCCGACCATGGCCGCTCTGCTTGTGGTCCTGCTGCTCGCGCTGGTCCTGTTCGGCGCGGGTTTCGCCCTGGAGGTGCTGTGGTGGCTGGCGGTGGCCGTTCTGGTCGTCTGGCTGCTCGGCTTCGTGATGCGCGGGACGACGTCGCACGGCACGCGGTCCCGCTGGTACCGCTGGTAGCGACCCCGACCGGCGACCGCGTCGTCACAGCTTCCGGGTGTCGCGCGGCTCGGCGTACGGCTCCTCCTCGGGCGGATGGCCGCTGTCGATGGCGCGGCGCCGCTCCAGCTCGGCGTCGAACTCCAGGCCCAGCAGGATGGCCGTGTTGGAGATCCACAGCCAGACCAGGAAGACGATCACGGCGGCCACGCTGCCGTACGTCTTGTTGTAGCTGCCGAAGTTCGCCACGTAGAACGCGAACGCGGCCGACGCCAGGACCCAGATCAGGACCGCGAGCAGGCTGCCGGGGGTGACCCAGCGGAAGCCCCGCCTGACGTTGGGCGCGGCCCAGTACAGCAGCCCGATGACGAGCCCGACCAGGAGGACCAGCACGGGCCACTTGGCGATGTCCCAGACCGTGACGGCCGTGTCCCCGAGGCCGAGGACCTCCCCGGCCTTCTTGGCCAGGCCGCCGGTGAAGACCACCGCGACGGCGATCGCGGCCAGCAGCACCACCACGGCCAGGGTGATGAGGAACCGGGTGGGCAGGGTCTTCCAGACGGGCCGCCCCTCACCGATGTCGTAGACCACGTTCCCGGCGCGCATGAACGCCGCGATGTACCCGGAGGCGGACCACAGGGCCAGCGCCAGTCCGATGACGAACGACAGCCCGGCGCCGCCCGCGCCGCCCTTGAGGTGTTCGAGCGCGTCGGTGAGCACGTCGCGCACCGACCCGGGGGCCAGCTCGGCCACGTTGTCGATCAGCGGGTCGATGGCCGAGCTGCCGATCAGGCCCAGCACCGAGACCAGGGCCAGCAGGGCCGGGAAGATCGACAGCACCCCGTAGTAGGTGAGGGCGGCGGCCCAGTCGGTGAGGTTGTCCTCCTTGAACTCCTTGGCGGTGCCCTTCAGCACCTCCCACCACGAGCGCTTGGGCAGGTCCGCCGGCGACTCGGCCGGGGCCCGCCCCTGGTGCGGCGCGCTCATCGCTGCCCGTCCGGCCGGCGGTCCTGGTCCGGCACGTTCCGCGCGGACTCCCTGGCCTGTCCGGTGACGTCGCCGGCCCGTTCCCGGGCCTGCTGCCCGGTGTCGCGGGCGGCCCGGGCGGAGTGCTCCTTGATGTCCCGGGCGGCCTGCCGGGCGTGCTCGGCGGCGTCCTCCTTCAGGTGCTGCGCGGACTCCATGGCGGCGCTCCTGACCGGTCCGGCCATCCGGCCCGCCCGGTCGGTGATCTGCCCGGCGACCCGCTGTCCGGTCTCCGTCTTCGGCGCCAGCGAGCCGGCGACCAGTCCGGCGCCGAACGCGACCGCGCCGGCCGTGAGCGGGTTGCCCTGCGTCTGCCGCATGGCCCGCTCGGGTGCCTTGCCGACCGATTCGCGGGCCTGCCGGGCGCTGTCGCGGGTGGACTCGGCGGCCCGCCTGCCCTGGCCGCCGGCCTGGCCCTTGACGCCCTCGGCGCGCTCCCTGGCCTGGCCCTTGACGCTCTCGGCGCGCTCCCTGGCCTGCTCCATGCTCTCGGAGGCGCCGCCCATGACGCGCTCCTTGAGCTGGGTGAGGCCGTCGCGCATCTGGTCGCCCCGGCGGTGTGCCACGCGGCGCGGGCTGGCGCGTTCCGCCAGCCGGTCCAGATCGGCGGTCAGCTTGGCCCGGGTCGCCTCGATGTCGGCCCTTATGTCGTCGGGTGACGTGCCCATCGCGCGTCCTCCTTCAGGGTTTCCATGGTCTGTCGGGGCTTGGGGGACATGCTCCGCATGCGGGAGCGGCCCATGACGAACAGCGCGGCGCCGATGACCGCCCACACGCCGGCGACGATGAGCGCGGCCCAGCCGCCGTCCATGACGTTGGCCAGCCCGAACACCGCCGCGAGCGAGAGGAAGAAGGCGACCATGTAGCCGGCGAAGCCGGCGCCGCCGTACATCCCGGCGGCCTTGCCCGCCGTGGTGACCTCCTCGCGGATCTCGGCCTTGGCCAGCTCCACCTCCTGCCGGAACAGGAGCTGGGTGTCCGAGGTGATCTCGGTCAGCACCTCGCCGATCGAGCCGTCCCGTCCCCGCGTGTGCTCGGCGCGGCCCATGCGGGTCAGGGCGTCGACGCGGTCGGCGTCCCGCGATGTCGCGGTCATGTCACCCCTCCCCCCGGCTCCGTGCCGACGTCCGGCGGCGGGGCCCGGTACACGTCCTCCTCGCCGGTCCCGGCCTGCTCGCCGCCGCCGGCCGCCGAACCGGCGGAATCGGCGGAATCGGCGCGGCCGAGCTTGACGATCCGCCCGATGGCGAACCCCGCGAGCGCCGCTCCGCCGAGGAACGCGGCGGGCCGCCGCCGGGCGAACCCCTGCACTTCCTCGATCAGTCCGTCAACGCCGCGCTCGTCGATGTAGTCGGCGGCCCGGTGGCCCCGGTCCGCCGCCTGCGCGACCAAGGTGCGGGCCGGCGAGTCGGCGGGGGCATGGTCGGCGAGCCCGGCGAGGTCGTCGGCCCACTGGCGGACGGCGCCGGCCGTGCGCCGGGTCTGGCTGTCGGCCTCGCCCGCCATCCGCTCCTTGAGGTCGTGGGCCGTGGTGCGCGCGTGGTCCTTGGCCTGTCCCGTGACGGACCTGGCCTGTTCCCTGGCGTCACCGACGAGCCCGCGGGCAGCCTGCCCGGCCTGACCGGCCGTGGCCGACATCTCCTGCTGAGCACGCTCCGTGCTCTGGCTCATGGGTCTCTCCTTACCTCTGAGACGCCCTGCTCGGCTCCGGGTAACCGCCGCCCTCCGCACGAAACACCGCATTCCTCGCATATCGCCGCTTGCCTCGCCCGGCGCGGGGTAGGCGAGGGGGCATGGCGGACGTGGTACTGGCCGGACTGTGGGGAGGGGTGGCGGGCTCCGCGCTGCTGCTGGGCGCGGTCGTCGGATACGGGGTGCGGGTGCCGCAGTGGCTCGTGGCCTCGGTGATGGCGTTCGGGGCCGGGGTGCTGATCTCCGCCGTGTCGTTCGAGCTGGTGGGCGAGGCGTACGACCAGGCGGGGCTCGGCCCGGCGGTGGCCGGGACGGCGTGCGGCGCCGCGGCCTTCACGGCGGGGAACGCGTGGCTCGCGTACCGCGGCGCGCGGAACCGCAAACGCTCCGGACACGTCGGGACCCAGCCGTCCGAGGCGCAGCGGGAGGGCTCCGGCCTGGCGCTGGCCCTGGGCGCGCTGCTGGACGGCGTGCCCGAGTCGGCCGTGATCGGCGTGAGCCTGCTGGAGGGCGGCGCGGTCAGCGCGGTGACCGTCGCCGCGGTCTTCATCAGCAACGTGCCCGAGGGGCTGTCCAGCTCGGCGGGCATGCGGGCGGCCGGGCGCGGCACGGCGTACGTGTTCGGGGTGTGGGGCGCGATCGCCGCGGCGAGCACCGTCTCGGCGGTGCTGGGCTACGCGGTCGTCGGCGGCTTCCCCGACGCGGTGGTGGCCGGGGTCACCGCCGTCGCGGCGGGCGCGATCCTGGCGATGATCGCCGACACGATGATCCCGGAGGCATTCGAACAGACCCATCTGGCCATCGGTTTGATCCTGGTCTGCGGCTTCCTGGTCTCGTTCGCGCTCTCGCACGCCTGAGACCGGGACCGCTCGCGCGTGCGACGCCGGGGGCCCGCCCGCAGAATGGGGGACACGAAATGATCAAGGAGGAGCAGTGGCCGCACCACCCGTTCACACTCTCAACGACTCCCACCCGCTGCCCGCGTTCGGGTTCGGCACCTACCCGATGGACGACGCGGAGGCCGAGCGCGCGGTCGCCGACGCGCTGGCCGCCGGGTACCGGCTGATCGACACCGCGGTGAACTACCGCAACGAGGCCGGGGTGGGCCGCGGCATCGCCGCCTCCGGAGTGCCGCGCGAGGACATCGTCGTCACCACCAAGCTGCCGGGACGTCACCACGGCTACGAGGAGACGCTGGCGTCGTTCGAGGAGTCCCGCGCCCGGCTCGGCCTCGACCGCGTCGACCTCTACCTCATCCACTGGCCCAATCCCCGGATCGACAAGTACGTCGACTCGTGGCGGGCCATGATCAAGCTCAGGGACGACGGCCTGGTCCGCTCCATCGGCGTCTCCAACTTCACCCCCGAGCACATCCGGAGGCTGGAGAAGGCGACCGGCGTCCTCCCCGCGGTGAACCAGATCGAGCTGCACCCGCTGCTCCCCCAGGACGACGCCCGCGCCTTCCATGCCAGGAACGGCATCGTCACCGAGTCCTGGAGCCCGCTCGGCCGGGGCAGCGCGCTGCTGCGCGACGAGGGCGTCGCGCGGATCGCGGCGGCGCACGGGGTCAGCAGCGCGCAGGTGATCCTGCGCTGGCACGTCCAGCTCGGCGCCGTCCCGCTCCCGAAGTCCGGCGACCCGGGGCGGCGGCGGGCCAACGCCGACGTGTTCGGATTCGCCCTGGATCCCGGGGAGATGGCCGCCCTGGCGGACCGGTCCCCCCGCCGGCTGGGCGGCGACCCGGAGCGGCACGAGGAGTTCTGACCGGAAGGGCACGGCGGAGCGTCGGATACGCTCGCGCGACGGGACGGCCGGCCGCACGGGCCGGCCCACGGAAGCAGCGTTTCACGCAAGCGCGACGGGAGATGATGGCATGGCGCGGCAGGCGCAGATCGGTGTCACCGGGCTGGCGGTGATGGGCCGCAACCTGGCCCGCAACTTCGCCCGGCACGGGCACACCGTGGCCCTCCACAACCGGACCGCCGCCAGGACGCGGCAGTTGGTCGAGGAGTTCGGGCACGAGGGCGACTTCCTGCCCGCCGAGACGGCGGAGGAGTTCGTCGCCTCGCTGGAGCGCCCGCGTCGGCTGGTGATCATGGTGAAGGCGGGGGCGGCGACGGACGCCGTGATCGACGAGTTCGCCCCGCTGCTGGAGCCCGGCGACATGATCGTCGACGGCGGCAACGCCCACTTCGAGGACACCCGGCGCCGGGAGGCCGCGCTGCGCGAGCGCGGGCTGCACTTCGTGGGCTGCGGCATCTCCGGCGGCGAGGAGGGCGCGCTCCACGGCCCGAGCATCATGCCGGGCGGCTCGGCCGAGTCGTACGAGGCGCTGGGTCCGCTGCTGGAGAGCATCGCCGCACAGGTCGACGGCGAGCCGTGCTGCACGCACATCGGTCCGGACGGCGCCGGCCACTTCGTGAAGATGGTGCACAACGGCATCGAGTACGCCGACATGCAGCTCATCGCGGAGGCGTACGACCTGCTGCGGAACGTCGCCGGGTACGATCCGGGCCGGATCGCGGACGTCTTCCGCAAGTGGAACACCGGCCGGCTCGACTCGTACCTGATCGAGATCACCGCCGAGGTGCTGTCCCACACCGACGCCGCGACGGGCGGCCCGTTCGTCGACGTCGTCGTGGACCAGGCCGAGCAGAAGGGCACCGGCCGCTGGACCGTGCAGACCGCGCTCGACCTCGGGGTGCCGGTCTCCGGCATCGCGGAGGCCGTGTTCGCCCGCTCGCTCTCCGGCCACGCGGAACTGCGCGCGGCCACCCGGGACCTGCCGGGCCCGGAGCGCCCGCCCCTGCACCCGGACGACGCGGCCCGCTTCACGGAGAACGTGGAGCAGGCGCTGTACGCGTCGAAGATCGTGGCCTACGCCCAGGGCTGGCACCTGATCCAGACGGGCAGCGAGACGTACGGCTGGGACATCGACCGGGGCGCGGTCGCGGCGATCTGGCGGGGCGGCTGCATCATCAGGGCGCGGTTCCTCGACCGGATCCGCGCGGCCTACCGGGGCGGCGAGGCCGGTGTGACGCTGCTGACCGACCCGACGTTCGGCGACGCGTTGCGCGACGCGCAGAACGCCTGGCGCCACGTGGTGGCCACCGCCACCGAACTGGGCGTTCCCGCGCCCGGGTTCTCCGCCGCGCTGGCCTACTACGACGCGCTGCGGGCCGGGCGGCTGCCGGCCTCGCTGGTGCAGGGCCTGCGGGACTACTTCGGCGCGCACACCTACCTCAGGACCGACCGGGAGGGCTCGTTCCACACGCTGTGGGGCGGCGACCGCTCCGAGGTCGAGGGCTGAGCCGAGGGTCCGGGGGGGGGGGGGGGGGGGGGGGGGGGGGGGGGGGGGGGG
>NZ_JBPQTQ010000085.1:0-26248 GCF_051386415.1 Streptomyces sp. URMC 129 | reverse complement strand
GAACGGGGCTATCCAGGCAGGCTCCGACGCCGTGATCACACTAGCCACAGGCGGAATCACCGCACGACAAGATCATTTACGGGACAACGTCTAGGTAGGCGAGGGCATCTGGCCCGGGGGCGTTGGTGACGCGCTTGGCGAAGGTCGCCTCGCCTTCGGCGAGGACTCGGGCGGCGGTCTCGGTGAGCCTGGGCGCTTTGTAGGGGCCGGCGGAGCGGATCAGCTCCCTCAGGTCGTCGACCGGCACATCGGCCAGGGAGCGCGGGCTGACACCGCGGCAGCGGGAGTCCAGGGCAGGATAGACGGCACGGACGATCTCGCCGGTCCGGTTCTGCGAAAGCACGGTGAGCACCAGGGCCTCAAAGGGCTCGGAGTGCATGATGATCACGCCGCGGTAGCGGTCGTGCAGCGCCTGCAGCGTGGGGTGGGATCGCAGGTCGAGCTCGGCGACCTGGCGGGGAAAGGTGGCGCGCAGCCGGGCGTTGAGTTCTTCGGCGAGTGCGCCGAAGGGTGCGGCGTGGAAGAAGTGCAGCGCTCCCTCGCCCTCCGCGGCCTCGACGGGCAGGGCGTGGCCGTGCAGGTGATAGACGCGCCGGAAGCGCCCCCCGGGCAAGGGTTCCCAGGCCAGGGACGGGATCTGGATGTCCATCGTGCCGGCCAGGTCGGGCTGGACCTCGAAGGGCAGGACGAGCGCCGGTTGCGGTTGCACGGGGCGACTCCTTCGCGCGGGACGCGGAATCGGTGACGGAGTGTCAGGGAGACGGTATCCGCCCCCCGTCAGGGAACGTTGGCGCTCGCGCCGTGGGCGATGGCGCGGGCGGCGATCACGCCGGTGAGGGCGGCGGCGGAGAGGCTGGCGGTGTATCCGGCGGCGTTGCCGACCACGTACAGCCGGGGAATGTCGCGGCTCTGCCAGGTGGCGTCGACGGGGACGCGGTAGCTGTAGTACTTGATCTCCGGCGCGTAGATCACCGCATCGGGTGCCAGCACCGGCGGCAGCACGGCGCCCAGCGCCGCCTGCGCCTCGGCGGCGTCCCGGCCATCACCGTCCCGGGCCCGCACTTCGCGTGGCCGCCCCTCCAGGGCACCGCCCCCGCGCGGTCGCCCGAGCGCGCACGGCCCGCTGCGGATCCGGCTGTACGCCGCCTGGTCGGACCGCCACCACGCCGCCGGGGCCCTGGCCTCGATCGCCGGCCGGCTCAGGGCGTTCTGCGGCGCCCGCCACGGCGCGGACGCCCTCCCCGTGAGCCCGCCCGGCGGCGGGGACGGCCGCTAGTCGAGGCAGGCCGCGATGTCCTGGACCAGCGCTTCGAGCATGCTCTCCCGGGACGTCTCGACGAAGGAGTGCGAGCCGGGCAGCACCCGCGTGCCGAACCCGCGGGCGGTGTGATGCCCCCACCTCGCCATTCCGGCCGCGTCGACGCTGGGGTCCCCGGCACCGACGAACGCGGAGATCGGGCAGCGCAGCGGTGGCCCGCCGGTGTGGGAGTGGTTCTCGCACACCGCGATGTCCGCCCGGAGTGCGGGCAGTACGCTCCGCGCGATCCGTTCGTCCAGCGCCGTGCCCGTCCCGTCGAGCCACGCGAGGTGCGCCAGGAGCCGGTTGTCCGGCTGCCGGTGCAGGGACGACCGCCCCAGCCTGTCCGGGGCAGGGAGCCCGGACACGGCGAGCAGCACCGGCCCGTGCGGCCATGCGGCCTCCGCCCGGCGGGCGGCCTCAAAGGCCAGCAGTGCGCCCATGCTGTGCCCGTAGAGGACGAAGGGGCCCTCGGCCAGCTTCGCCAGCTCGGGCAGGAGAGCGTCGATAAGCTGCTCCACACTGGTCAACGGCGCCTCGTCCGCGCGGTCCTCGCGACCCGGCGCCTGCACCGCGTGCACCTCCACGTCCTCCGGCAGGTACCGCGGCCAGGCGGCGTACGCGGTGGCCCCCGCCCCCGCGGGCGGGAAGCAGAGCAGCCGTACGCCGGCGTCGGGCCGGGGGCGATGGCAGCGCAGCCAGCGGGAGGACCCTGTTGCCCGCGCCATCAGCCGTGTGCCGCCTCGTGCCGGGCGGCTTCGACGGCACCGGCCAGTTCCGCCACCGTGGGGTGCTCGAAGACAGTCTTCAGCGGCAACTCGGGTCCCAGCGCGGTCCGGACCCTGGCCAGCAGCCTGGCTCCCAGAAGCGAGTGGCCGCCCTGGTCGAAGAAGTTGTCGTGGACGCCGATGCGGTCCCGTCCGAGGATGTCCTGCCAGATGGCCGCGAGGACACGTTCCACCTCGGTCCGGGGCGCGACGAACACCGCCGCGGCCCCCAGGTTCGCGTCGGCTCCGTCCTGTTCGAGCCTGCGGCGGTCCAGCTTGCCGGTGGAGGTCAGGGGCAGGCGTTCCACGAAGCGGTACTCGGCCGGGTCCATGTACCCGGGCAGCCGCTCGCGGAGGAACGCCCTGAGCTGGGCGTCGGTGAGCACGCGCGCGCGCCTGTAGCCGGCCGGTGACCGGGAGGACCGGGTGCCGCCCTCCGCCGGCCGCGCCGCCTCGGGCCGCCGGGCGTAGACGTAGAAGTTGGTCCTCATGCTCTGCTCCAGTGACCAGTCCTGTTCGATGCCCACCGCGAACCCCTGTGCCTTGAGGATGTCCCGCACCTCCCGGAGCCGGCCGTCGACGTCGTGGATCTCCAGGGCGACCTGGGAGATGCGGGGCCAGTGGCCCGGCCTGATGCCGCGCAGGACGTCGAGTTCGGCACCCTCGACGTTGATCTTGAGGAAATCGATGCGGCCGATCTCGTTCTCGGTGATGACGTCCGACAGGGTGGACAGCGCGATCTCCCGGGTGTGGGACCGGAAGCGGTGCTCCAGCAGGCCTTCGATCAGCTCGTCCTCGACGGCCGACTCGACCGCGAGTTCCGGTTCGCGGCTCCGCCGGTGCCGGACGTAGGAGAGGGCGACCTCCTTGTCCTGGGTGTCGTCCGGGTACAGCCCGGAGAGGGTGGAGAAGCCGGGGTAGTAGGTGATCGTCGTGGAGCCGGGGTTCTCCGCGAGCCCGTACTGATAGACCCGCGCGTTCACGTCGTACAGGCGGAGATTCTCCCGCAGCAGTTCGAAGAGCTCCGGGACCGGCTCGAAGGCGTAGATCCGCCCGCCCTGGGACTGTTCGTGCGCGAAGAGGGAGAAGAGGCCGATGTTTCCCCCGACGTCCACGACGCAGTCGCCGGGCCGGATGGAGAGCCCGTGCTTGGTGTACGCGTCCCGCTCGAAGATGTCGGCGTAGAGGAAGTCCACCTCGCTGCGGGTGTGGCGGGCGATCTCCATGCCGTTGGGCAACGCGTGACGCGGGCGGCCGGCCAGGGTCGGAGAGTTGCGCCGACGCGGCTGGACGAACGCCACCAGGCGCGGGGACGTGCCGGAGCCGCCGCCGCCCCGGCCGTCGGAGCCGCCGGCGCCATCGGAGCCGTCACCGCCGCCGCCCTGCCACAGCGCGACCGCCGCCTCCTTGACGCCCGGGTGCTCGCGCAGCGCGGCCTCGATCTCCTCGGGCTGGACGCGGTACCCGCGCACCTTGAGCTGACGGTCCGTGCGGCCGAGGTACTCCAGGACGCGATCCTCGCGCATGCGGACGAGATCCCCGGTCCGGTAGAGACGTGCCTCCGGCTCCGGCCGGAACGGGTCGCGGAAGAACGCCCGGCGCGTCGCCTCGGGGTCGCCCAGGTATCCACGGCCGACGCCGGGGCCGGCGACGAACAGCTCGCCCTCCTCGCCGGGCGCGCACAGGCGGTACGTCCCGCCGTCCCCGCGCAGCGCGTATACGCGCATGTTGGCCACCGGGCGGCCGATCGGCACCAGGGACACGCCGGAGGCGGGCGGGGCGTCGATCACGTGGTGCGTCACGTCGTCCGAGCACTCGGTCGGCCCGTACGCGTTGAGCACGGGGACGCGCGGGTACAGCGCCAGCCACCGGCGGCACAGATCGGGGGGCAGCGTCTCTCCCGTGGCGAGCAGCCAGCGCAGCCTGCCGAGGCCGGGAAGCCGGGCGGAGGACTCCAGGAGCTCCAGCATCATGCGCAGCATGGAGGGGACGACCTCCAGGACGGTCGCGCCCGCCTCGTCCGCCTCCCTCAGCAGCAGGGCGGGGTCCTGCGCGACGTCGTCGGCGACGATGCGCACGCTGCCGCCGGCGATGAGCGGCGCGAGGAACTGCCACACCGAGATGTCGAACGCCTGAGAGGCGTTCTGGACAACCAGGTCAGCAACGCCCAGTCCGAGGTCGTCCACCTTGGCGAACAAGTGGTTGAGCATGCCCCGGTGCTCGACCATCGCGCCCTTCGGACGGCCGGTCGAGCCGGATGTGAAGATCACGTAGGCGAGGCGGTCCGGGTCGCCGGGGGCGGAGGCCGCCGGTGCCCCGGCGGCGCCGACGGCCGACCGGAGCGGCACCAGCCGGGCGGGGGTGCTCCCCTCCCGGTCCCATCCGGCGGCCGGGGCGCTCGTCGTCAGCACGAGCGAGCAGTCCGCCTGCCGCAGGACCTCGGCCGACCGGGAGAGGGGCCACGCGGGGTCGAGCGGCAGATAGGCGGCTCCCGCCTTCCAGATGCCGAGCATCGCGGCCAGGAAGTCCGCGTTGCGCTCGCCGAGGACGGCGACCGGGCTCTCCTCGCCGAGGGCCTGCGCCGACAGCCAGGCCGCCACGGCCTCGGCCGCATCGTCGAGTTGGCGGTAGGTGAGGCGGCCTTCCGGCGTGCTCACCGCCACCGCGTCCGGGGTGGATGCGGCGTGCCGCGCGACGAGAAGGTGGGCGCAGGTGTCGGGCACCCGCGTCTCCGTCCCGTGGAACTCCTCGGCAGCACTGAGCAGTCGGGTGTCGATGTGCAGCGGGAGCAGGGGTAGCTCGTTCACGGACCGGTTCTCCTTCTCTGACGTTCCGCTTCTCTGACGTTCCGCTCGTTCACCGCGATGCGCGGGCAGCGCACGCGTCGGCACGGCGGGCCCGCGTCCACCGGGCGACCGCGTGCCGGTGCGGCTCAGCGCGGGAGGCGCTGCCCCAGCCCCGCTGCCACGGCCGCCTGGTGGATGCGGGCGGCGACCGCGATGTCCTCGATGGACATGCCGAAGGGGTTGACCACGATCACCTCCTCGTCCGACCTCCGGGCGGGCGCCTGGCCGTTCACCACCTGGCCGAGTTCGGCGTCGACGGCCCGTGCCTCCGGCCGGGTCCGCCCGTCCCTCCGCGGAATCCCGGGCGGCGGGGTCACGAGCCCGTCCCGGACCAACCGGCCCAGCAACCGCTTGTCGTCCGTCGCGACGAGGTGCCAGTCGTCCACGAAGAGCCGGTCGCAGTGCAGCAGTACGTCGGGGAGCGCGTCGTCCAGGGAGACGTTGACCAGCAACGCCCCCGGGGCGAGCCAGTCGCGCCGGATGTAGCCCTCCGTGGTGGTGGTGACCGGCACGACAAGCTGGGAGCCGCAGACCGCCTCCTCGGCGGAGTCCACGACCGTGGGTTCCACGCCCCTGGCCGCGAGCGCGGGGCGGTGGGCGCTCACCAGCCGGTGTGCCTGATCCCGGTCCACGTCGTGGACGGCCACCCGGCGCAGCGCGGGCAGTCCGGCCGGAAGCAGCCGGAGGTGGCTGTCGGCCAGTGTGCCGGCGCCGATGAGGGCCAGGCGATGCACAGGCGGGCCGGCGAAGAGGTCGGCGGACAGGGCGGTCACGGCGGCGGTGCGGAGGGCGGAGATGTCGGCGGCCGCCATGACGCAGGAGATCCGGCCGGTGACCGGATCGAACAGCAGGGTGAGGCCCGAGGCCCTGGCGATGCCTCGGCGCCTGTTCCAGAGGTTCCCATTGATGATCTTGGTGCCGGCGGCGCGGAAGTCACCGCCCAGGTATCCCGGCATGTTGAGGCTTCTGGCCCATTCGTCGGTGCCGACGTCCCACCGGAGGTACGCCTCGTCGGGCAGGACGGCCCCGCCCTTTCCGTGAAGCGCAAGCGCGTCGCGCACCGCCGCCACGACATCGACGCGTTCGCACAGGGCGCGCACCTCCTCTTCCGGGAGGTACAGAATGGTGTCGTCCTTCGGAATCACTGCCACCTCATTCATCTCGTTCGCATGGCGGTCACGGGCGCGAGGTCGGCCTTCGACAGCCTGATCCCGTGTTTGGTCAGCCAGCCGTCGTCGAAGATCGAACTGCGGTAGTTCTCGCCCGTGTCCGGGCACACGCAGACGGCGGGCCCCGCCTGCGGATGCGCGTGGAGGTACGCCGCGCACGCCGTGATCGCAGCGCCGCCGGAACCCCCCACACTGATCCCGAGTTCCGACCGCAGTTCCCGGCAGATCGCGAACGCCTTGGCGTCCGAGGCGATGTGCGTCTGGTCGTAGAGGTCCCGGGTGACGAACTCCGACACCCTGCCCGACCCCATCCCGGTCAGCAGCCGCCGCCCGGGAACGTGTCCGAGCGCCTGGGAGCCCCGGGCGTCGACGGCCACGATCCGGACGTGCGGGGCGGCCCGGCGCATGAAGCCCGCGATGCCGGCCAGGGTGCCGCCGGTCGACACCGAGATGAAGAGCGCGTCCAGGCGGCTGTCCATCTGCCGGTGGATCTCCGGGCCCGTTGTCCCGGAGTGGGCCGCCGGATTGGCCGGGGAGCTGTACTGGTCGGTCCACAGGTACCGGGAGGAGGAGGCGCACATGTCGCGGACGCGTTCCAGCCGGGACAGAAGGTGACCGCCCGAGTCGTCCGGCCGGCCGACCATTTCGATTCCGGCGCCGTAGCGACGGAGATTCTCCAGCTTCTCCTCGGAGATCGTGGGGTCCACGACCGCGACGAAGCGGCTGCCGCGCGCTTGGCAGATCATCGCCAGCGCGACACCGAGATTGCCCGACGTGGACTCCACGACCGTCGACTCGGGGCCGAGCCGGCCTTCTCGCTCCAGGGCCTCCATGAGGGCGCGGCCCGTCCGGTCCTTGATGGATCCGCCCGGGTTGACCCCTTCCAGTTTGAGCCACACTTCCCGCCACCGGCCATCGATGCGCAATTCGATGGGCCTCAGCGGTGTGTCGCCGATCGCGTTCAATAATCGGTCGTACGAGGAACGCTGCACCTGCGGGCCTCCGCCCTGCTCACCGGACAGGTCCGCACCCGCTTCCGGAGGGTGCCACGGCGACGACACCGTCGTCAGTCCCGGGTGAGCAGCACGAGCCCCGTGCTCCAGTGCAGCCCGACCGGGGTGACCCGCCCGCTCGCGCACAGCGCGGCCATGCGGTCGACCATTCCCGCCGCCAGCGGGTAGTGGTCCTCGGGCCAGTCGTCCTGGGGCAGCATGTCGTCGATCACGTACACCCCGCCCGGGGCCAGCAACGCGAGTGCCTCGTCGACCAGTTCGTACTTTCCCGGCACGGCGTCGGAGAAGATGAGGTCGAAGGGCCCGGCCCCGCCCTCGCGCAGCACCTGCCCGGCGTCCGCGTGGCGGAAGGTCACCCGGGGATCCCCGGCGAGGTGCTTCCGCGCCAGGGCCAGCACCTTCTCGTCCTGCTCGATGGTCAGCAGGGTCGAGGCGCCGTCCAGGCCGTCGAGCAGCCAGGCCGCGCCGACCCCGGCTCCGGTGCCGATCTCCAGCACCCGGCCGCCCGGCTTCGTGGAGGCGAGGAACCGCAGCAGCCGGCCTGTCTCCTCGGTGCAGCTCATGTCGAAGCCGACTTCGTCGATGGCCGCCAGCAACGCCGGCAGCCTCTCCGGCGGCCGTGAGGTGAACCTGCTCATCCGGAAGGTGTCCTGGAACCGCAGGTTCGTCATGTGTCCTCCTCAATGTCGAAAACCGTGTCCGCCCGCTGCCAGTCGAGGACGGCCCGCGCGTCCCGGAGCACCTGTTCGCGGTCGTGGTGGGCGAAGTAGGCGTATCCGGGCTCGCCCAGGGTGTTGTCGGTACGCCGGACCCGGGCGCCGATCGCGGGCACGCCGACGAAGCTGTGGAAGGAGGCGAGCCCCTCGATGCCCGGGCGCCCGGGGAACCCGATGAGCCGGCCGGAACGCGTGAACACGAACGACGCCTCCGCCACGTGTGCGCGCAGCTCGTAGCGGGTGCCCGCCCAGCGGCGGAAGCTGCCCGGGTCGGCACAGACCTCGGCGAGAATCCGGGCCTGCGTATAGCCGAGAGCCCGGTGCAGCACCCGCCGCTCGATGCTGGCCCCCATCAGCCGGGCATTGGCCTCGATGAGCACCGGCCCGCCGTTCGTCCACATGACTTCGCAGTGCGCCGCTCCGAACCGGAAGCCCAGCGCGTCCAGCACCTGCCGGGTGTACGCGGCGAGCGCGACCTCGCGCTCGCCGTCGCTCGGCTGGAGGGTCATGTTCTCGAACAGGAAACGGCCGTGCTCGCCCTGCCGCCGGTCATGCCGCCAGATGTCGGTGACGAAGTGTTCCCCCTCCCAGCTCACGGCATTGACGAAGTACTGGCGGCCGTCGAGGAACTCCTGGAGGAGGACCTCGTCGTTGAGTCGACCGAGGCGGTTCACCCGGCCGAGGACGCGGAGGAACGCCCGCAGCGCCTCGTCGCGGCTCGCGCACACCGACACCCCGTCGCTGCCGGTGCTGTCCAGGGGCTTGACGACGACGGGATAGGTGCCGTGCTCGTCCAGCCACCGCGCCGCCTCCGCCCGGTGGGCGGTCTTCAGCTGAGCCGCGTGCCGCAGTCCCCTCCCGCGGAGCCGCTCGTGCATGGCGTACTTGTCGCGCCGCCACGCCGTGGTCGACGCCGCGTTGCCGCCGGGAAGGCCGAGCTCCCCGCAGAGCGCGTCACAGAGGGCGACTCCGGGTTCACTGCCCGCGACAACGAAGTCGGGGCCCCACTCCTTCAGCCGGGGCACGAGGTCCGGCAGGTCCGTCCGCCCGTCGAAGTACCGGTCGTAGGAGCCTTCCCTCACGAACTCCTCGACGGGAACGCCGAGGTAGGAGCCCGCGCTGTTGACGTGCGCGCACTCGACGCCGAGCATCGCCAGCTCGCGGGCGAGGTCGCGCCCCGTCGAGACTCCGTCCACGACGCATCCGCGCCTCCTCCTCATCGGCCCTCCACCTCCGCACGGATGCCCGAGTTCCGCGGTCCGGAAAGGTCGCGCAGGATGCTCTGCGCCATCCGGCCGGCAAGCAGGGAAATCATCGAGAGACTGTTGATGAACGGATGGGTACCGATCGATTCATGACCGAGTACATAAAGCCCCCAGGACGGCTCGCCCGTCGCCGGAATCAGCTTTCCCTCGGAGGTGACCCGGGCTCCCCCGGTCGCCGTCTCCCGGACCAGCCCGGCCCGGCAGAGCTGCGCGAAGGGAACCCGCGCGGAGGGGCCGCAACTGGCCCTGGCCGCACCGGTCGCGTTCACCACGACATCGAATCGTTCCCGCACGCCATTCCCGAGGACCGCCGTGAAGCCGTCCCCGGCGGGGGCGATCTCGCGCAGCCCGCCGCGCACGGCCAGGCACCCGGAGCGTATCCGCCGCAGTATCCTCTCCGCGTTCAGCAGCGGTATCGCCGTGTGCTTATACATCAGCACCGGGTAGGCGATCCGCATGAAGACGGCCATGTCCTCCTCGGAGAGCAGAGACAGCGCCTCCACCATGGAGGGCTCCACCACGACCGCGGCAGGGTCTTCGCGGCGGGCCAGCTCCACGTTGCAGCGGAAGAACGCGGCCGTGTCCCGCGGCGCGGGCATCCGGAGATATTCGTGCAGGCGTGTCCCTTGCTCGCCCAGCCTTTTCCTGACCGCACGCGCCATGACCCGGAGCGGCAATGCGCCGTGCCGCCGGTAATACGCCCGGAAGAACTCCAGGTCGGCATCCGGGGGGCGAACCGAGGACCCGGCTTTGACCAGGGGGAGGAGGCCGCTCCGGGACGCCAGGGTGACGCGGCCTGTGTGGCCCGACTCGGCGAGCCCGAGCACCACGTCCACGGCCGACAGCCGGCTGCCCACCACGAGAACGCGGCTGCGCGGGGGCACGGCGGCCAGATTCCGCCGCAGGGGGAACGGCTGGTGAAGGTAGCGCTCGTGGCCGGCGAGTCCGTACGGGTCGGCCGGCTCCCCGGGCCCGATCGCGAGAACCACCAGCCGCGCTGCCAACGTTCCCCCGTGGCGTAATCGCAGGCGCCAGTGGGGCCCGTCCCGTTGGACGCGGTCGACGTGCCCCACCGTGTGCGCCACGTCCGGCCCCTCGCGTCTGTCGCGAATCCCGGCGCAGACCTCGTTCAGATACCGCCCGAACTCCGCCCGGGGCGCGTACGTGCCCCGCTCCTCCTTCACCGAGGAGGCGTTCCGCCGCGCGAGCCACTGGCAGAAGTGCAGCGGCTCTCCCGGAATCAGCAGGATTTCGTCGGCCTGCGTATTCATGCGGACCGATGGCAGGTCCTCCTGATAGACGCCTCCCGTGCCCGGGGCCCGTCCGGAGTCGATCAGGCAGACGCCGACGCGCTGCCGACTCCCGGCGAGCCGCCCCGACAGGGCCGCGAGCAGGGATGTCGCGGCGGCTCCCGCGCCCACGATCGCCACATCGCACAGTCCGGAACCGGCCGACGCGTCGGCTCCCCCACCGGTCTCGCTCTTCCCGGACACAAGAATGCTCAATTCCCACCCCCTGATGCCCTACCGGTTGACCCGATCAGCGAGGAAATTTCTACGTGAGGTCAGCGAAGAACGTTCAGACGAGAAAAAAGATGACCCGCCAACGACGGACCGGCCCACCCTGAATCAAGAGCAGAAATAACACGGAAACCGGTGAAGCAGGGCGTTCGACCCGGATATCGCCCCCGGGATCACGATGCCGCCATCGACATGGAACCCGGCAGGAGATTCGCCCTGCAAGACCCTTCTCGGCCAAGGGAAGCGACGGCCTCCGGGTGCTTACCCCCGCCCGGCACAGAAGACTCTCGACTGTGATGAAGGCCACACAGCTACGGACGCGGCCCCTCCCCCGGGGCCCGGCCCTGCCCGGTCACGGCCGGAGCGGTGCGTGGCGCGAAGGCGCTCCGGACACCGGACCGTCGGCGCTCGGCTCCGGGCCGGTCGCGTTCGCTGCCGTATTCTTGCCGCTGGCAGTCGTCGCCTTCCCTGGCGTACCGGCCCTGCCGCTGCGCGCCCCTGACTTCACCGTTGGCAGAAACGAGTTCCGACGAATGGCCCCAGTCATCTCCCTGACCGCTTCCGTCGAAGAGCGCCTGAGGGCGGCCATCGCGACGGCCCTGCCGGGGGCCGGCTCCGCCGACCCGCTCCTGCGCCGCAGCGACCGGGCCGACTACCAGGCCAACGGGCTTCTGGCGCTCGCGAAGAGGCTCCAGGCCAACCCGCGCGAGCTCGCGGCGCGGGTCGCGGAGGCGGCTCCGGCGGACGGCCTGATCCGGGCGATCGAGGTCTCGGGCCCCGGCTTCCTGAACGTCACGCTCACCGACCGGGCGATCACGGAGAACCTGTCGGCACGCGCCCGGGACAGTCGGCTCGGCGCGCCGTTCGTCGGGCGTCCGGGCACCACGGTCGTCGACTACGCGCAGCCGAACGTCGCCAAGGAGATGCATGTCGGCCACCTGCGCAACTCGATCATCGGTGACGCGGTCGTCCACCTCCTCGAATTCGTCGGGGAGAAGGTGGTCCGCCGCCACCACATCGGTGACTGGGGCACCCAGTTCGGCATGCTCATCCAGTACCTGACCGAGCACCCACACGAACTGGAGCGCGGGGAGGGCGGGGAGGGCGGGCGGGCCTCCGGCGAGGAGGCCATGTCGAACCTGAACAGGCTCTACAAGTCCTCCCGGGCCGTCTTCGACGCGGACGAGGAATTCCGGCAGCGCGCCCGGCGCAGGGTCGTCGCCCTGCAGAGCGGGGACCCGGAGACGCTGGCCCTGTGGCAGCGCTTCGTCGACGAATCGAAGATCTACTTCAACGCGGTCTTCGACAAGCTGGACGTGGAGATCCGCGACTCCGACGTGGTGGGCGAGTCCGCCTACAACGACATGCTCGCCGAGACCTGCCGCCTCCTGGAGAAGTCCGGCGTGGCCGTCCGCTCGGAGGGCGCGCTGTGCGTCTTCTTCGACGACGTCAGGGGCCCGGAGGGCAACCCCGTCCCGCTGATCGTCCAGAAGTCCGACGGCGGCTTCGGATACGCCGCCACGGACCTCTCCGCGATCCGCGACCGCGTCTTCGGCCTGAAGGCCGACACGCTGCTGTACGTCGTGGACGCCCGCCAGTCCCTGCACTTCCGCATGGTCTTCGAGACCGCCCGCCGGGCCGGCTGGCTCGACGGCGGGGTCAACGCCGTGCAGTTGGCGTTCGGCACGGTGCTGGGCAAGGACGGCAAGCCGTTCAAAACCCGGAAGGGCGAGACCGTTCGCCTGGTGGACCTGCTGGACGAGGCGATCGAGCGCGCGACCGCCGTCGTCCGGGAGAAAGCCCGGGATCTGACCGAGGAGGAGATCGCGGAGCGCGGGGCACAGGTCGGGATCGGCGCGGTGAAGTACGCCGAACTCTCGACCTCCGCGAACCGCGACTACACGTTCGACCTGGACCGGATGGTCTCCCTCAACGGCGACACCGGCGTCTACCTCCAGTACGCGTACGCCCGCGTCCGGTCGATCCTCCGCAAGGCGGGCGAGGCACGCCCCGCCGCTGACCCGGACCTCGCGCTGGAGCCCGCCGAGCGGGCGCTCGGCCTGCACGTGGACGCCTTCCCGGAAATGGTCGCCGTGGCCGCCGCCGAGTACGCGCCGCATAAGGTGGCCGCATACCTCTACCAACTGGCCTCGCTCTTCACGGCCTTCTACGACCAGTGCCCGGTCCTCAAGGCCGGGGCACCCGAGACGGTCGGAAACCGCCTGTTCCTGTGCATGATCACCGCCCGGACGCTGCGGCAGGGCATGGCCCTGCTGGGCATCCGCACGCCCGAACGCCTCTGACCGGGCAACGGAACGGCGCGATGGAGGTCCGCGGGGGCCCGGTCCGGGTGCCGGGCCGGGCCGCTCGTCGGCGCTCGGCCGCGGCGTTGCCACTGGCCGCGCCGAGTTCGGCCGCAGCGTCGGGCCAGGGCGTGCCGGTGTCAACGGCGGCGTACAGGCGGTGGCGTCGGCGGCCCGACAGGCCGGGCCCGCCCCACCGCCGGGCCGGTGACGCTGCCCCCGGCGCCGACCGGATTCACCTGCGGGAGCGGGAGTGACCCGGCCCTGGACTGACTGGAACCGGGCGGGGAAGGATCGACGGCAGTCGTCCCGGCGGTGGCCGGGGTGGGCGGGTGCGGGCCGTGCCAGCAGCCTGCTTCCACTCGCCGATGGCCACCTGGGCGATGTGCATCCGGCCATCACTGACCCCCATTCCCAGCGGATGGGGTAAATCGCCCTTCGATCACCAGATGGCCAGTGGGAAACCGCTGGCCAGACCTTCCACCTTCTGCTGGTAGTCCCGCCGGGGGCACTATCCTGCGCAGCCCCGACGCCTCGTACCTTGCGGGCAGCCGTCGACATCTCCCGGAGCAGTTGCCTGAACCGCTGTCTGCCCGCCCCCTCCCATCGCGAGCCCGGGGTCTTACCCGCCTCCATTCATCACCATTCACCCCACGGCGAACCGTGTCTGCCCGCTCATGGCGTGGGCGTTGTAGTGGCCGTGTCGGCCCTGCGATTGAAACGCGTATGCGGTGGCACCATGGGAATTGGAGAACGGAGATTCGGCCGATGCCAGGTTGGGCGGGAGCGCTCAGTCGAGCGTCCGGCCCGACAGAAACGACGGACTCCTTTACTCGGCCGAGTAGGCTTGACCGTAACCTCGAAGAACGGCCTGGAGCACGCCGCTCAGACACGCTTGTGCTGGGGGTCAAGGGGTCGTGGGTTCAAATCCCGCCGTCCCGACACGGTGCGAGGCCCGCTGAGAGGGATGTTTCCCCAGCTCAGCGGGCCTTTGTCATCTCCGGCGCCTTCCTCACGATTCACCCCAAGATCATTCTTGGGGACCATGTAGGGACCAGACCCGCCTTCCCACACCTTGACCCGGACGCCGTGGGCACCGACGGGTGGCCGCCCGGAGACGCCGCGCGTGCTACGCCGTGGAACTTCCCGTGATCACCGAGTCAGGCGCGCCATCGCTGGTCCTGCTGCTCGCTGCCATCAAACCCGGCTAGCCAGGCCCTGGAGAGGGAAGCGAGCAAGGCCGTCAGACCTGTTTGCGGCGGGCGATGTCGTCGGTCCGGTCCCGGTTGGGCGAGCTGTCCAGCGGGTGGCGTTTCGGATGCTGGCCCCGGTGAGGTCAGCGAGGACGGACGCCGGGAAATCGGCTGCCGGTGCCGGCCGGGCGCTGTTGCGGCCGGCGAGGCCGGTGAAGCCGTGACGCCGGAGCCTCGGGTTGAGGAATTCCGGCCGGAGTGGACGCGCCGGTGCCTGGCCGGGGATCAGCCCAGGATGTGCTGCTCGCGTGCTGGTCGGTCGGCCGGCGAGACGCGCTTCGGTCGCGCAGCTTGAGCACGATCCGAGCCACTCCGGGGGGCCGTTGCGGCTTGTGGCCGTCGAGATTCAGGCACGGTCGAGCCGTCGTTGACGACATCGTGCACCGTGAGGTCCAGCACCCCGGTGCTCCGCACCCCCGGCCCCGGCGTGATCGGCAAGCGCGTCACCGGCGTCTTCGAACGAGGGCCGGCAGGCCGGTCCTGCACGAGCACCTTCATCACGCCGTTCAGGCTCACCGTGAACACGAGGGTCCCGGTGCTGGACCCCGGCGGCTCGGTGGTGGGGCTGGCGGGCGTGGGCATCACGGTCAGCTCCGCGCCAACGAGCAGGTCCGGCAGCGGCTCCCGCTCATCCTGGGGTCCACCGCCGGTGGCCCGGCGCCGGCCGCGGCCGAGCTGACGCGGGTGTGCGAGCACCACGACGCGGTGCTGCACGCCGTGCGGGAAGGCATGTTCGTCGTCGGCGACGAGCGGCTGCCACCGACCGGTGACGAGGCGCGGCGGCTGCTCGACCTGCCCCGGGGCGCGGAGGGCCGCCGCCTCACCGAGCCGGGCGTGGAGCCGCGCATGGCCGAGCTGCTGGTCTCCGGGCAGGCGGCGACCGACGAGGGCCGTCCGGCGGGTGATCGCCTGCCGGCGGTGAGGGCACGCCCACCGTTCCGGCGGCTCCGCCCCCCCGCGGCCAGGAAGGGGCACACCGGGTGAGCACCATCCGCGTCGAGGACGGGACCGGCGTGCGCACCCGCACAAGTGGCCCGGCCGTATGGCCACCGATCGCCCCCTCCGCGATGCTGGTCACGGCCGTCCGCAAGCGACGCCGACCCAGCCCCCTTATCAACTCGTCATCTTGCGAGGGAGACACTCCATGAACGACATCCGCATCGACGCCTCCGTGCCGCACTCGGCGCGTGTGTGGAACTACTGGCTGGGCGGCAAGGACAACTACGCGGCCGACCGCCGGGTCGGAGACGAATTCCGCCGCACCTTTCCGGGCATCGACGTGTTGGCCCGCACCGCCCGCTACTTCCTGGCCCGTGCGGTCCGTCACCTGGCCGGCGAGGCGGGCGTGCGCCAGTTCCTCGACATCGGCACCGGACTGCCCACCGCCGACAACACCCACGAGATCGCCCAGCGGGTCGCCCCGGACGCGCGCGTCGTCTATGTCGACAACGACCCGCTGGTGCTCGTCCACGCCCGCGCCCTGCTCACCAGCACACCCGAAGGCGTCACCGAGTACCTGGACGCCGATCTGCACGACCCCGACACGATCCTCGAACAGGCCGCACGCACCCTGGACTTCAGCCGGCCCGTGGCGCTGAGCCTGATGCAGACCCTCGGCCACGTCGCGGACTACGACGAAGCCCGCTCGATCGTCCGCCGCTTCATGGACGGCCTGCCGCCCGGCAGCTACCTCGCGCTGAACGACAGCGTCGACACCCACATGGCCAATGCCGAAGCCACACGTCGGTACAACGAGTCCGGCGCTGTCCCGTACCACTTGAGGTCCCCCGAGCAGATCGCCGGGTTCTTCCGCGATCTGGAACTCGTCGAGCCCGGAGTAGTACCGATCGCCGCATGGCGCCCCGACGTCCAGTCGGACGGTGACCCGACCGACGCGGCGGCCTTCGGCGGCGTCGGGCGGAAACGGTAGTCGGCCCGGTTCCCCGTGCCGTGGAACCCGAGCGGCACCGCCGAGTCCGGCCCGCGATCCGGGCTGGTACTCCGGTCGCAACCGGATCGTCTCCGCCGTCAGCGGCTCGCCCGGGATCAGCACCCACTGCTTCGCCGGACGCGGCGTTCAACTCCGCCCGTCCGTCAACGAACTCGGCGGACGTACCTGCAAGGACCAGCACGTCCACCCTGATTGACGACGAGGAACTTCACCGGGCGGCGCCGGCCGGCGGCATCACCATCCGGTACTCCGGCAACGTCCGCCCCGAAGCGTGGCATCGGCCTGGCCCCCGGAGACAGCCCTGGCGACCGCACAGGACATCGACATCCACGCATGAGCGCTCGCACGCGGGGCCTCGCCCACGTCGCCCCGTGCGGGGAGACCCGTCCGTCCCGACCGCTCATCACCCGGGGACCGGGCATCAGGCGCCATGAGATCGCGCACCGCGCACAGAGTCACGACCGCGCCATGGCACTGAAACGGCGCATACGGGGCAGACGATATGAATGGGTACGTCAGCGATCGAAACTGAGCGGAAATTCGAGGCGCCCGGCCCCGGCGCGGTGCCGGATGTCACTGCCGTGCGCGGCGTCGACTCGGTCCGGCCGGGCGAGGCAGAGGACCTCGACGCCACCTACTACGACACCGGCGACCTGCGGCTGCTCGCCCATGGAGTCACGCTCCGCAGGCGCACCGGCGGCCACGACGCGGGCTGGCACCTGAAGCTGCCGGTCGGGAAGGACAGCAGGCGCGAGGTGCGGCTGCCGCTGGACGCCGGTCCCCCGCGCGAGGTGCCGGACGAGCTGGGCCGGCTGGTGGCCGGGCTGGCCAGGGGCGGCCCGCTCGCGCCGGTGGCGCACCTGCGGACGCACCGCGTCCGGCGCCTGCTGTACGACGACACGGGAGCGGTCGTCGCCGAGCTCGCCGAGGACCGGGTCACCGCGCAGACGCTCGGTGGCGCCGGCGGGGAGTCCGGGGTCACCGAGGTGATGTCCTGGCAGGAGATCGAGGTCGAGCTGGTCGAGGGCCGCAAGTCCCTGCTGAACGCCCTCACCGAGAAGCTCACGGCGGCCGGGGCGAAGCCGGCCGGCGACGGCTCGAAGCTGGCCCGGGTGCTGGGCGGGAGCCTCGGCGCCGAGGCTCCCGGCACTCGCGCCGGCTCGGCCGGCGAGGCCGTGCTGCGGCGCCTCACCGGCCTCCGGGACACGATGCTGCGCTGGGATCCGGCCGTCCGGCGGGACGAGCCGGACTCCGTGCACAAAATGCGGGTGGCGACCCGGCGGCTGCGCAGCGCCCTGAAGTCCTACCGGAAGGTGCTCGACCGCCGGCGCACCGATCCGGTGGAGGCCGAGCTGAAGTGGCTGGCCGGCGAGCTGGGCCGGGCCCGCGACGCGGAAGTGCTCGGCGAGCGGCTCACCGAGCGGACCGACCGGCTGCCGCCGGAGCTGGTGCTGGGCCCGGTCCGGGCCACGCTCGCCGAGTGGTCGGCCGACACCTACCGCGCGGCGCACGCCGAGGCGGTCGCCGCGCTTTCCGGCCGCCGCTACTTCGCACTGCTCAGGGCCCTCGACGCGTTGCTCACCGATCCCCCGCTGCGGCCGGCCGCCGACCGCAAGGCGGCGAAGGTGCTGGCCGCGACCGCCCGCCGTGAGCACCGGCGCGTCACCGAACGGCTCGACACCGCCGTGGAGCTGACGCCGGGCCCCGAGCGCGACGCGGCCCTGCACGCCGCCCGCAAGGCAGCCAAGCGCGCCCGCTACGCCGGGGAGACCGCCCGGGCCACGCTGGGCAGGCGCGCCGAGCGGTTCACCCGGCGGATGAAGGAGACCCAGGAGCGGCTCGGCGTCCACCAGGACGCGGTGGTCACCCGCCAGGCCCTGCGCGGGCTGGCCATCCGCGCCCACGAGGCGGGTGAGAACGGCTTCACGTACGGCCTGCTGCACGGCGCCCAGACCGCCACGGCCCGGGACGTAGAGGGCGAGCTGCCCGCCCTGCGCAGGCGGGTGGCGCAAGCGAGGAAACGGCTCGGCTGAGCGACGCGCCCGGGCGAGGCATCAGCCCGGCGACACTCCCGGGCAAGGCCGGCGGGCCCGGACCCGGACCCCTCGCGACCCGCCTCCGCACACCTCCCGCGAGTCCTTCGACGACGTGGCACGCGCGTCCCCCGTGGCCGGACCGGCGAGCGCGACCGCGCGCAGCGGATCGGCGGCGGCTTCACCGGCCGTACGTGCCCGCGTCGGGGTGTTCGCCGGTAACGCGGTGGGCGCCGGGGGCGACGAGGCCGGACTCGTGGGCGGCGACGACCGCCTGGACGCGGCTGGCGAGGCTCAGCGTGCTCATCAGGCGTTTGGCATGGGTCTTGACGGTCGCTTCGCTCACCAGGAGGCGTTGGGCGATCTCTCCGTTCGCCGGACCGGTGCCCACCGGACGCAGTATTTCGGTCTCGCGATGCGCGATGGGTGAGGGAACGCAGTCGGCGGCCCTCGGCCGCGGACCGGTGGTGGTGCGCGTACGCCTCGACCAGTTCGCGGGTGATGCGGCGCGAGACGAGCATCTCGCCCGCGGCGATCGTGCGCACCGCGGCGACAGAGCGGGAATCCGGCGGCGCCCTCGCTGAGCGCGGTGCAGATGTACTCGGGCAGGTCGAAGGTCGTCAGCATCACGCGCGGCGCGTCCTCACCGGCCGAGGAGGGGATCCGGCGGGTGGCGGCGGATCCCGGCGCCCGGCAACCGTGAGGCGCCGTGGGCCGGCGAGCGTCCCTGGCTGGGCCGCTCCTTCGCGCATGTGGTCAGGTGGCTGGCCTGGGCGCCCGTCCTGACGCTGCTGATCCTCCCGGCCGTGCACGTCCCCGACGGTGTCAGGGCGATCCGCGACCACTTCGCCAGGCGTGCCCCGCGGGGGCCCCGGAAGCGGCCGGCGGAACCGGGGCCCGGTCCGGAACACGACCGCCGACCCGGCACTTCCCGCTCGCCGGCCGACGGGGCGGGCAGCCCCGGCTCCGGCGACCGGTCACTGGCTCAGGGCCGCCAGCCGGTCGCGCAACTGTTGGACGACCGGCGGTGCCGTAACGCCGGAACCGGAGCCCAGCCTGTCGGTGACGAGGCGCAGGCGCTGCAGGAGGCGGCTGGAATGGTTCCGCGCCGCCACGTCCGCGGCCGTGCCCAGCAGCGCGGTGCCGTGCTCGACGTGTCCCGAGCGGGCCAGGGCCAGCCCCAGGCCGAGCGTGGTCAGCGCGGAAGCGCGGGCCGCCACCCCCCGTGCCAGCGGGGCCTGAGCGTCGGTCAGCGCGGTGGCGGCCTCCTGGTGGCGGCCCAGCCGCAGCAGGCTCAGCCCGCGCACGGTCGTCATGAAGACGGTGCCGCCCTGACCGTCGGCGTCATCGTAGGCGCGGAAGACCGCTGAGGTGGTCTTGTCGCCGGGGGCCGTGAGGTGGCGCAGCGCGGAGTCCAGGGCGCGCATGCACGCGCCGTACTCGCCGCCGACGCTGTGCGCCCGGCCCAGGGCGTCGGCGGCGAACGCCCGCAGGGCGGGATCGTCGCACCGAGCGGACCACGACATCGCGGCGGTGGCGTGGTCGATGGCGAGCCCGGGCTTCTCGCACCAGGTGGCGAGGTAGCTCATCAGGCAGAGGACCCGGGCGGCGATCGCCGCGCTCCCGGCCTCGTGGGCGGTGTGCCGGGCGAGCTCGTAGAAGTGGGTGGCGCTGCGGAAGTCCCTGAGGTCGAACGACAGCCATCCCGCGATACGGCAGGCCTCCGCGTGGACGGCGAGCAGGCGCGGCCGCAGGTGGCCGGGGCAGTGGTCGAGCATGACCCGGCAGAGATTCCGCTGGGCGAGGACGATGTCCAGCGCGTCGCGGGGGCCCCGCCTGAGGTCGTCCTGCTCCGCGAAGTGCAGGACCTCCTCGACGCGGCCCACGACCACGGTGTCGAGCCGGGCCGATGTGGTGAGGACCCGCAGCACACGGGCCTCCTCGTCCGGGTCCAGCGCGTGCGGGCCGGGCGCGGAGGCGGCGGCCAGGGACGCCCAGCCGAGCACGCGCAGCATGTCCCGGCGGTCCGGGCCGTCGGCCCAGGTGCCGAGCGATCCCACCAGCCGCGCGAAGACGGCGTCGCGCCGGCGGGCGGACAGGCGCCCGGTGCGCAGCGGCTCCAGCAGCCGCAGCAGGGACTCCGGTGCGGAGACCGGGGGCGCGGCGGTGGCCGCCCGCGGCCGGGTGCAGTCGATGAGATCCTTGGTCTCGCACTCGTAAAGCTGGGCGAGCCGAGCGAGCGTCGTCACGCTGGGCTGGCGGCCGGAGGCCGGCCAGGTCTCCCAGTACGAGAGCTTCTTGGCGGTCAGCGGCCGTTCGCCGTCCTGGCCGGGAAAGCGCTGGTTCCAGCGGTCGGCGACGGTCTGCTGACTCCAGCCGCGTGCCAGGCGCATGGCCACCCGGGCGTTGACATGCTGCTCGTGCTGGATCAGGGAGGCGATGTCGCCCCAGGCCCAGCCGGCCTCGCGCAACTCGACCGAGAACGCCGCGAGTGCGGCGCGACGGCTCCGCGGTTGCCTGCCCGTTGCCAACGCCGAACCCTTTCCTTCCGGGTCGCCAGCGGATTCTCCCTGTCGGCACCGTAATCGGGTGTCATGGCCGGCAGCGTGATCCGTGGTTACCGGGTTGTGAATTTCCCCCTTTACCGGGGACAGGCGCGCGGCGACCCAGCCGGATTATCCCCGGGACAATGGGTGCCGCGGGGACGGAAGTGACGCGAGAGTGGGGGCAGTCGGCTTTCCCTCTACCGCCGAGGTGGCGCAGTGCGCAGCAGCAGTCCCCCGCCGATCCGACGTGGCCGTCCGCCGCGGGCCTACGGGTATATCCGTGTGCTGCCCGGCTGGG
The DNA here is from genome assembly GCF_051386415.1 of Streptomyces sp. URMC 129. NCBI lineage: Bacteria > Bacillati > Actinomycetota > Actinomycetes > Kitasatosporales > Streptomycetaceae > Streptomyces > Streptomyces sp. URMC 129. The sequence continues at coordinate 5,271 of NZ_JBPQTQ010000085.1, read as the reverse complement.
ACCATGACGACGTCGGGATCGCCCACGAGTTCCTGTCCCGTGTGGCGGCGTTCCGCGGGATCTACCTGGTGGCGACCTATGTGGAGCCGACGGGGAGCCAGTTCCACGCCTGGCAGGACATGATCGCCGAGGCCAGGGCCGAACGCGTGCCCCGCGTCATGGTCCTGTCCAGCCGGCATCTCCACCCCGAACCCGCCTTCCATCTCCCCATGCGGGCGATGCTGGAGGACGCCGGCGGGCGGCTGTGGGTCGTGCCCTGCATTCCCCGTTCCCGGGATTACGGCGGCATGCTGTCGAACGCATGAATCTCTTTCGCTCAGAGGTTTGACTCACGGGAGCTTCCCGTCCCGGGTATTACGCCGATCGCGGTGGATGCCGCCGCGCGGCGGGTGGGCCGGGTCGGCGCGGGGACGACGTTGGCGTTCGTGGAATTCCTCATGCTGTCCAGGAGGTGTGCAATGACTCCCCCCGAAAGGGAATTCGCCGTCCGGCCGGGTGGTGACGCGATCGCGATCATCGGCGTGGGGCTGCGGCTGCCGGGCGGTATCGCCGGGCTGGAGGAGCTGTGGCTGGCCCTGCGCGAGGGCTGGGACGTCGTCGGCGAGGTGCCGCCGGAACGTTTCTCCAGTCGGCAGTTCGTCTCCGGACGGCGCGATGCGCCCGGCCGCACCTACACCAGGGCCTTCGCGGCGTGCGACGACATCGACTCCTTCGACGCCGAGTTCTTCGGGATCGCCCCCAAGGAGGCCGCTCGTGTCGATCCGCAGCAGCGGCTGATGCTGGAGTGCGCCGTCGAGGCGCTGGACGACGCCGGCATCGACCCGGCGGGCCTGGCGGGCAGCGACACAGCCGTGTTCGTGGGGGTGTCCTCGCGCGACTACGGCGACCTGCAGTATCAGCACCTCACGTCCGTCAACGCCTACACCAACCTCGGCCTGGCGGCGTGCAACACCGCCAACCGGATTTCCTTCGCCCTCGACCTGCGCGGCGCCTCGGCCGCCGTGGACACCGCCTGCTCCTCGGCGCTGACGGCGCTGCACCAGGCGTGCGAGGCGCTGCGCGCCGGCCACAGCCGCCTGGCGCTGGCGGGAGGGGTCAACGTGCTGCTGAGCCCGGCGGGCTTCGTGGGGTTCGCGGCGGCGGCGATGCTGTCGCCCACCGGCAGGTGCCGACCGTTCTCCGCCCGCGCCGACGGCTTCGTGCGTGCCGAGGGCGCCGGGGTGTTCGTCCTCAAACCGCTGACCGCCGCGCTGGCGGACGGCGACCGCGTGCACGCGGTGATCCTGGCCACCGGCGCGGGCGCGGACGGCCGCACAGCCGGTCTGGCCCTGCCCAGCGTCGACGCCCAGACGGCGCTGTTGCGGGAGGTGTACGGCAGGGCGGGTCTCGGCCCGGAAGCGGTGGCCTACATCGAGGCGCACGGCACGGGGACCCAGGCCGGCGACCCGGTCGAGTGCCGCGCGCTGGGAGAGTGGCTGGCGGGCCGCGCCACCGGCCCGCGCGGCGCGGAGCCGGTACCCGTGGGATCCGTGAAGGGCAACCTGGGCCACCTGGAGTCGGCCGCCGCCGTGCCGGGCGTGCTCAAGGCCATGCTGGTCCTGCGCGAGGGCGTCATCCCGGCCACCCCGCACAGCGAACCCCTCAATGACACCATCGATTTCCCCAGCCTGGGGCTGGCCCCGGTCACCGCGGCCCGGCCGCTGCCCGCGGTGGCCGGCGAGCGCGCGGTGGTGGGGGTGAACTCGTTCGGTTTCGGCGGCGCCAACGCGCACGCCGTGCTGGCCGCCGCCCCGCCGTCCCCGGCCCGGCCCGCCACCAGGCCCGGCCCGCGAGTGTTGCCGGTGGTGGTGTCCGCCCGCACCGAACGAGCCGTGGCCCAGGCCGCCCTGACCTGGGCGGATCACCTGGAGACCATGCCGCCGGAACGCTTCTACGACGCCGCGTACACCGCCTGCCGTCGCCGGGGCCACCACGAGCGGCGGTATGCCGCCCTGGCCCCCGACGCCCGGACGGCGGCGGCCGCGCTCCGGGCGCTGGCCGAGCGCGAGCCGGTCACCGGAGCGGCCACCGGCATGGTGGTGACCCGGCACGGGCGGGTGGCGTTCCTCTTCAGCGGCAACGGGACGCAGTGGGCCGGGATGGGAGTCGAACTGCTGGATGCCGACACGGCGTTCCGCGCGGAGGTCACCGCGCTCGACGCCGCCCTGTCGCCGCTGCTGGGCTGGTCCGTGCTCCACGCACTGCGCGACCCGGCCGACGCGGTGCGGCAGCGGGCCACCGATGTGGCCCAGCCACTGCTGTTCGCCGTGCAGGCCGGGCTGGTCGCCGCCCTGGCGGCACGCGGTATCAGGCCGGCGGCGGTGGCCGGCCACAGCGTGGGCGAGGTGGCCGCCGCGCACTGCGCCGGGGCGCTGGACCGCGACGCCGCCTGCCTGGTGATCGCCGAACGGAGCCGCGCACAGGCCCCGACGGCGGGCCGGGGCCGGATGGCCGCGGTGGGGCTGGGCCATGACGACGCCCAAGCGGCCCTGGAGGCGCCCCGGTACGCGGGCCGACTGGTGGTGGCCTCGGTCAACAGCTCCCGCGCCGTGACAGTGGCCGGGGAGGCCGGGGCGCTGGCCGCCCTGGGCGAGGAACTTGCCGCGCGCGGCGTCTTCTTCCGGGACCTGGGGCTGGACCATGCCTTCCACAGCCCGGACATGGACGGGCTGCGCGAGCCGCTCGAGGCGGCGCTCACTTCCCTGGCACCCGCCCGCACCCGCCTGCCGATGATCTCCACCGTCACCGGCGCCCGGGTCGAGGGCACGGAGCTGACCGGCGCGTACTGGTGGCGCAACGTCAGGGAGCCGGTCCGCTTCGCCGACGCCGTCGGCGCCCTGCTGGCGGACGAGAGCTGCGATGTCCTGGTCGAGATCGGCCCGCACCCGGCACTGGGCGTCCCCCTGCGGCACGCCGCGCACGACTGGCCCGACCCGGCGGCCGTGATCCCCACCCTGTCCCGCACCGCGGCCGGTCCGGAAGCGCTGGACACGGTCCACGCCCGGCTGCTGTCGGTCGGCGCCCGCCTGGACTGGGACCCCGTCTTCCCCGAGCGCGGCGAAGTCGTCTCACTGCCCGCCTATCCCTGGCAGCGCGAACGGCACTGGAACGGCGATCCCCGCTGGTGGGAGACGCGGTACGGCACGGACCCCGCCTCCGCCGATCCGCCGCACCCGCTGCCCGGCGTCCGGCTGCCCGGTCCGGACGCGCGCTGGCAGACCGAGCTGGACCCGGCGGGCGAGCTGGCCTGGCTGGGCGAGCACCGGGTGGGCGACGCGGTGGTGGTGCCCGCCGTTACGTACGCCGACGCCGCGCTGGCCGCAGGCCGGCAGGTCCTGGGCGCGCCCGCCGAGCTGATCCGGCTGCGGGTCGACCGTGCGCTCGTCCTGCCCTGGCACGAGCCGGGCGCGACCACCACGCTGCACACCGCCCTCACCCCCGAGGGCGCGCTGACCGTCTCCAGCCGCGCGGGCGAGGACGGCCCGTGGCGCGAACACGCCCACGGCCAGGTCCGCGCGCTCCTCGCTCCCCAGCCGCCCGCCCTGGACGTGACCGCCATCCGCTCCGGCCTGACCGACGGCATGGACGGCGACGAGTGCCACGCCACGATGCGGCACATCGGTGACCTGCGGTACGGGCCGCTGTTCAAGGCCCTCACCGCCCTCCGCTTCAACCGGGAGGAAGTACTGGCCGAATACACCGCGCCGCCCGGCCTCGGCCCCGGCCACGTCCTGCACCCGGCGCTGCTGGACGGATGCCTCCAGGCGTCCGTCCCGCTGATGGCCGCCGCCCTGGAGGGCCGCGTCACGCACCTGCCCAGCGGCGTCGACCGGGTGCGCCGCTGGCGACCGCTGCCCGAGACCGGGCTGGCCCATGTGCGCCTGCGGTCCGTCGGCAGCCAGGGCCTGCGCCTCGACGTGACCGTCACGACCCCCGACGGCGAGGTCGCGGCCGAGGTGCTCGGCCTGCACATGCGCCGCTACGCGCCGGTGCGCGAAGCCCGCCCACCCGGCCGGCTCACCGAGGTGCTGCGGGCGGCCCCGCTGCCGGGCTCCCCGGCGCCCGGCCCCGCGCCCCTGCCCGCACCGTCCCGAGTGCTCGCCGGGTGCGCGGCCGAGGTCAGGGCCCTGACCGGCCGCGGGCGTGCGCGGCGACCGGCCCCCGACCCGTCGGCCCTGGGGCGGCTGGGGGCGCACTTCACCGCCGCCGCGGTGGGCCGGATCGTGCCCGGCCGCGAGACGTTCTCCCTGGCGGACCTGCTCGCCGCCGGGGTGGACGCGAAGCACACCCCGCTGCTGCGGGCCCTGCTGCCGGCCGCCGAGCGGCACGGACTGCTGACCGGCGCCGGAGCCGACCGCTGGCGGACGGCGGCGGCGCCGGAGCCCGAGCGGCTCTTCCGCGAGCTGGTTGCCCGCGCCCCGGACGCGGCGGTGGAGCAGTACGTGTTCGGGGTCTGCGGCCGGATCCTGCCGGACGTCCTGCTCGGCCGCACCGACCCGGCGCACCTGCTGTTCTCCGGCCCCGACCACCTGGCCCGGCATCATGACGCCGCCGCGTCGGTGCGGCTCCACCACGACCTGGCCCGGTGCCTGCTGCGGACCGCCCTCGCCGCCTGGCCCGCGGGCCGGCCCCTGCGCGTACTGGAGATCGGTGCCGGGACCGGTGGCCTCACGGCGGCGGCGCTGGCCGATCTGCCCGTCACCCGCACCCACTACACCTGCACCGATCCCTCCGCAGCCGCCCGGGCAGCTCTCGAGGAACGATTCGGCGACCGCGATCACGTCGACGTCCGCGCCCTGGACCTGACGCGCGACCCGGCGGAGCAGGGCTTCACGCCCGGCGCCCACGACCTGGTGCTGGCATCCCGTGCCCTGCACGCCGCCCCGGACCTGGAACGCGCGCTGCGCGCCGTGGCGGGCCTGCTCACCGACGGCGGCCACCTGCTGGCCGTCGAGCCCGGCGACGACGCCTTCTTCCCCCACGTGTTCGGGCTGCTGGACACCTTCTGGAATGTCACCGACCCTCACCTGCGGCCCCACGGCCCCCTGGTGCCACGGGAGGCGTGGCCCGGGCTGCTGTCCCGGTGCGGGTTCGGGGAGACCGTGCAGCTCGGCGCCCACGACGCGGCGGCCGACGGGCAGATGTCCACCCTGCTGGCCGCCCGGACCGCCCGCCCCTCCCGCCCGGGGTCCGTCGGCGGTGTGGGCGGGGGGGACGGGACCCGCGACGGCC
>NZ_JBPQTQ010000084.1:0-26306 GCF_051386415.1 Streptomyces sp. URMC 129 | reverse complement strand
CCGGGGGGCCGGGCGGGAAGAGGCCGGCCAGGCGGTCCAGCAGGCGGGCGTAGGCGGCGCGTTGCGGGGGCCGGGGCGAGGTGCGGCCCGCCTCCCAGGCGGCGACGGTCGCCAGGGTCACGCCGAGCCGGTCGGCGACCTCCCGCTGGGTGAGGCCGGCGGCCGTGCGCAGGCGTTTGCGTTCGTGCGGCGGTGGCAGTTCGTGCCGTGCGGCGACCTGCTCCACGAGCGCGTCGACCGCCGCGAACAGGTCGTTTTCCGTACCGGACATGGCCACCTCCTCGGCTCACCCTAGCGCCGCCCGCCGGGTGACGGACGAGGCGCGGGTAGGGTGCTGAACCGCCGATGACGGCACTGCTCAACGTTGACGATCCGGCGGCCCAACTCCCTTGCCCGTGGGGCGAGGTGGGCCATGAGAGGAACGAGCATGTCCCTGCGCGTCAGGTCGCGTCCCCTGCGAGGACTCGCGGCGCTGGCCGCGGCGGCCGGGTTACTGGCCGCCGGCTGCGGCGGATCGGGAAGCGGCACGCGGCTCCCCGACGACACCCTGGTGGTCTACGCCGGTGTGGCCGGTGATTTCCAGCGCAACTTCAACCCGTACGCCACGGCCATGATGGAAGGACAGGGCTCCGTCTACGAGCCGCTGTTCTTCTCCAACATCGCCCGCCGGGACGAGCCGGTGCCCCGGCTGGGCACCGCGTTCTCCTGGAACGACGACGGCACCGAGCTGTCGATCGCCCTCCGGGAGGGCGTGACGTGGTCGGACGGCGAGGACTTCACCGCGGACGACGTGAAGTTCACCTTCGACATGCTCGCCGCGCACGAGGAGATCAATACCGTCGGCTTCCGCGGCGAGACCGAGGTCGTCGACCCGACCCACCTGGTGGTGAGGTTCCGCGAGCCGTCGTACATGATGGCGCCGCAACTGCTGGGCAGGACGTGGATCGTTCCGGAGCACATCTGGTCGGCGGCCGGGAACCCGGTGACGTACGTGGTGGAGGAGCCGGTCGGCACCGGGCCGTTCACCCTCGGGGAGTTCGCGCCCCGCGAGTTCACCCTCACCGCCAACCCCGCCTACTGGGACGGCCCGCCGGAACTGCGGAACGTCCGCTACGTCGCGCTGTCCGGGCGCGACGCGGGCATCGAGGCGATGGCGGAGGGCGCGGTGGACTGGCTGACCCAGCCGGTGCCCGATCTGGCCGACGTGGAGGACGACTACCCGGGCTACAAGGTCATCACCATACCGATGAACCAGCTCGTGCTGATGACGTGCTCCAACGCCGAACTGGGCTGCCGGGGGCCGCAGACGGACCCGGCCGTGCGGCGCGCGATCTACTACGCGATGGACCGCGAGCAGGTGAACGCCGCCGCCTTCCAGGAGACCGGCAGCGAGATCTCGCCGGGGTTCGCGCTGCCCGAGCGGGACGCGGCGTACCTCTCGGCCGCGCTGCGCGACCGCACCGCGCCGATGACCGCCGACCCGGCGACGGCGGAGGACATCCTGGAGGACGCCGGGTACGTCCGGGGCGCGGACGGCGTCTACGCCAAGGACGGCCGGCGGCTGTCGCTCACGGTCCGCGTCATCTCGGCCTGGACCGACTACACGGCCGCCGCCACCGCGATCGCCGGGCAGCTCCGGGAGGTGGGGATCGAGCTGACGGTGCTGGAGTCGTCGTACGCCGAGTGGTCGCAGGCCCGCGACCACGGGGAGTTCGAGCTGCTGATGGACGTGGTGACGCAGGGCCCGGCGCCCGATCCGTACTTCGTCTACACGTACTTCTTCCACAGCGAGAACACGGCGCCGGTCGGCGGGCACGCCCACCCGAACGCCGCGCGCTACGTCAACCCGGAGGTCGACCGCGCCCTGGAGGCGCTGGGCCGGCTGAATCCGGAGACCGGCGGCGACCAGCGGCAGCCGTACTACGACACCGTGCAGTCCCTGATCGAGGAGGACATGCCCTACATCCCGGTGCTCACGGCGGGCACCACCAGCGAGTTCCGCGCCGAGCGGTTCACCGGCTGGCCGACGCTGGTGAACCTGTACGCGTTCCCCAACGCGTGGAGCCGCCCCGACCAGTCGCAGATCCTGCTGAATCTCTCGCCCGCCGGCGAGTGACGCCCTCCCCGACGCCGGTCGCACGGGACCGACCGGCCGACGGACGCTACCGTTCCGCCGCCGCCTCCGCCCCCGTCAGCCGCACGCTGTCCGCGATCCGTTCCCGTTCGTCCGGGTCCAGCGCGCCGGACACGCCGTCGATGCGGATGGCGAAGCCGGTGCCGTCGGGGGCCTCGCCCGCGACGACCGAGCCCTCGACCTCGGTGCCCGCCACGGGCGGGTGGTGCTCGTCCACCGCGTCGAGGCGATAGGCCGCCCGCCAGGCGCGCTCCGCGCCGGGCACGTCGGCGGTTTGCCGCTCGCCCGGCTCGGTGCCCAGGCGCTCCGCCACGCCCTCCTCCAGGCCCTCCGCGTCGAGGGGGATCAGGTGCACCGACACCGCCGCCAGGTAGACGTGCTCGATCTCCGCGTACGCCGAGGCCGCCGCGCCGGTGACGCCCGCCTGTCCGCCGTGCGCGTCGTGGTCCGCGCCGCCGTCGTCGGCCGTCGTGAAGCGCGGCGGATAGTCGACGCTCACCCCGCCCGCCGTCAGGGTCCGCCACGCCTCGGCGCCCGCTGCCCCGCCGTCGTGGTCCCCGCCGTCCCCGCCGCAGCCGCCGAGCAGGGCGGCGGCGAGCACGGCCGCCGCCGCGCCGCGCGTTCCTCGCGTCGTTCCCCGGGGTTTGCGGGGTCTCCGGGTTCCGGGTCCGGTGGGCATCGAGGGCTCCTCTGTCTGCGTCGTGTGCGGCCGGCCGACGCTCCTGCTCTACCCCGGCCCGGCGGATGTGACGCGGACGCGTCAGTCGGATCCGGGGGCGGCGGGACGGGCCCGGACGTGCATGCGCTCGCCCTGCGCCCCGAACAGGCTGAGGAACTCGACGGGCCGCGTCCCCGCGGTGGCGAAGCCGTGCGGGGTGCGGGTGTCGAACTCGGCGGCCTCACCGGCGGTGAGGACGAGGTCGTGGTCGCCCAGCGCCAGCCAGAGCCGGCCAGAGAGGATGTAGAGCCACTCGTAGCCCTCGTGCGTGGCCTGCGGGGGCCGGGCGGCGGGCGTCCCGCGGGCCGGGAGGATCAGCTTGTAGGCGTGGAGGCCGCCGAGGTAGCGGGTCAGCGGCACGTACGTCTGGCCGTTCCGGGTGAAGGGGCGCGGGTGGATGCGGGGGTCACCGGTCGGCGGCGCGCCCACCAGCTCGTCGAGGGGCACCCCGTGGGCCGTGGCCAGGGGCAGCAGCAGTTCGAGGGTCGGCTTGCGCTGCCCGGACTCCAGCCGGGACAGGGTGCTCACGGAGATGCCGGTGGTCTCGCTCAGCTCGGCCAGGGTGGCCCCGCGCTCGCGGCGCAGCGCCCGCAGCCGGGGGCCGACGGAGCCGAGCACGCCGGAGATGTTGTCGTTCACCATGACCCCATTTGCCGTTCCGGCAAGAAAGTTTGTCAAGCCGGGGGGCGCGGGATGACGATCGGCGGTGAACGGAGGTGCGAGACATGACACCAGAAAGCAGGAGGAACCCGGCGATCGACTCGCCCGGCGCCGGGCGGGGCTGGGACGTGGTGGTCGTCGGGGGCGGTGCCGCCGGGCTCGGCGGCGCGCTGGCCCTGGCGCGGGCGCGGCGCTCGGTGCTGGTGGTCGACGCGGGCGAGCCGCGCAACGCCCCGGCCGGCGGCGTGCACAACTACCTGGGCCGCGAGAACACTCCCCCGGCGGAGCTGCTGGCGGCCGGGCGGGCCGAGGTGACCGGCTACGGCGGCACGGTCGTCGCCGGGCGGGTCGTCGCGGCCCGGCCGCTGCCGGGCAGCGGCGGGGCCGGGCGCGGCTTCGGGGTGACGCTCGCCGACGGGACCGAGGTGGTGGCGCGGCGGCTGCTGCTGGCCACCGGCCTGGCCGACGAGCTGCCGGACGTGCCGGGGCTGGCGGAGCGCTGGGGGCGTGAGGTGCTGCACTGCCCGCACTGCCACGGCTGGGAGTTCCGCGACCGGGCCGTCGGCGTGCTGGCCACCGGCCCGAAGGGGGTGGACCAGGCGCTGCTGTTCCGGCAGTGGAGCGCGGACGTGACCCTGTTCCGGCACACCGCGCCGGAGCCGGACGAGGAGCAGTGGGAGCGGCTGGCCGCGCGGGGCATCGCCGTGGTCGACGGGGAGGTCACCGGGGTCGAGGTGACGGGCGACCGGCTGACGGGGCTGCGGCTGCGGTCCGGCCGGGTCGTCGCCTGCGACGCCGTGGCCGTCGCGCCGCGGTTCGCCGCCCGGGACGAGGTGGCCGCCTCGCTGGGCCTGGCGGCGACCGAGGCGTGGGCCGGGCAGCACCCGCTGGGCAGCGCCGTGGCGGCCGGCGCGGGCGGGGCGACGGAGATACCCGGGGTGTGGGTGGCCGGGAACGCCGCGGACCTGACCGCGGGGGTGATCGGTTCCGCCGCCGCCGGGTTCGCCGCCGCCGTCGCGATCAACGCCGACCTGCTCGCGGAGGACACCGCCCGCGCGGTGGCGGTGCGCCGCGCGCGGGCGGCCGAGGCGCCCGGGCGGCCGGTCGGCGCCGCCGGGCGGCACGGCCGGTGACCGGGAAGGCAGGGATTACGGTGGACGACGCGCACCAGGCGCACGGGACACAGCGGGAGAAGGGGAGGGACGAGGTGGACCAGGTGGACAAGGCGGCCGGGGACCCGATCGAGGAGTTCTGGGAGGCCCACTACCAGGCGCGGGACCAGGTGTGGAGCGGGCGGCCCAACGGCGTCCTGGTCGACGTCGCCGCGCGGCTCCCGGCGGGAACGGCGCTGGACCTGGGCTGCGGCGAGGGCGGCGACGCCGTCTGGCTGGCGGGGCTCGGCTGGCGGGTGACCGCCGTGGACGTGTCGCCGACCGCCCTGGGCCGGGCGGCGGCCCACGCGGAGGCGGCCGGGGTGGTGGACCGGATCGAGTTCCAGCGGCACGACCTGGCGCGGACGTTCCCGTCCGGTGTCTTCGACCTGGTCTCCGCGCAGTACCTGCAGGCCCCGATGGAGTTCTCCCGGGACCGGATCCTGCGGTCGGCGGCGGCGGCCGTGGCACCGGGCGGCCTGCTGCTGGTCGTGGACCACGGGGCGTTCCCGCCGTGGGCCAGGAACCGGCATCCGGACGTCCGCTTCCCGAGCGCCGAGGAGGTGCTGGCCGGGCTCGACCTGCGCATGACGGAGTGGCACACCGAGCGGCTGGGCTCCGCCGACCGCACGGGCACCGGGCCGGACGGGCAGTCGGGGGTCATCACCGACAACATCATCGCGCTCCGGCGCACGGCGTCCGGTGGGCACCGGTCGGGGGCTCGTCCTTGATCAGGCCGTCCAGCCCCTCCGCGCGGTGGGCGCGGCAGGCGGCGGCCGGGTCGACCGAGCCGGCGTAGTCGACGGCGAAGACGGCCTTGCCGCGGTCGATGAACGGGCGCAGCTCGGCGCACTCGTCGAACTGGGCGCACTCCTCGGGGAGCGCCCAGTCGAACGCGTCGGCGAGCACGGCGGCGGAGCCGGGCTGGTCGTGACCGTTCTTCATGCCGACGGACAGGCCGCGCGCGTGGGCCTGGGCGGCGACCTCCCGGTACCAGGAGTGCTGGTCGTCGAGGGTGACGGGGAAACCGGGATCGTTGCCCAGGGGGTTGTTCTGGTCGGCCTCGACACCGTCGCAGCCCATGCGCGCGGCCAGGTCGAGGCGGGCCCAGACGAGGCCGGCGAACGCGTCGCGCGACTCCTCGCGGATGTCGAGCCAGCGTTCGCCGTCCCAGCCGGTGTTCCAGCCGATGACGGAGCCGGGCTGGGCGGCGCGGGCCGGTCGGGCACGTCGCCGGTGTCGTCGTGGTGGCCGGGGAAGAGGTGGGCGTCGGGGCGGTAGCTCTCCCAGGCGCCGGTGTCGACGTAGCAGATGACGACGGGGCGCGGCTCGCGGGCGTGCAGCTCCTCGATGGCGCCGGCGAGGGGACCGGCCGGGACGTCGATCACCTCGCCGCCGGGGTAGCGGAGTTCGGATCCGGCCGGGGCGAGGTCGAAGAGGTCGAGGTCGTACATCTGGCGCGGCGCGGACAGGTCGTAGGGCTCGCTGATCTGCCAGTCCCAGTCGGTGATCTCGCCGGGCTCCGGCTGCCACCACGCCCCCGCCTCCCCCGCCTCCACCTGCGGCGGCGGTCCGGCCGGGCCGACCCCGCAACCGGCCGCGAGAAGCGCGGAGACGAGAAGGAGGACGACGGGAACCGGCAGGCGCATGCCCCGAAGGGTATGCGGCCGGGAACGGGCGGCGGGGCGGGCGGCGGCCGGGCCGGAGGGTGGGCGGTGCCTCCGGGCCCGCACGCTCGCCGCGGCGCCGCATCGCCGGTACGCCCCCGGACGTCGTCCGCGGGGGAACGGGACGATCCGGCCCCCGGCGATCGCACGCGGCTGGGGGAGCCCCGGGCGGCCAGGCGCCCCCTTCGATGACGGCCCCTCAAGCGCGTCGCAGGAGCCGGGAGCGGCACCCTTGCGGCCGTGCTCGAAGGCGACGCCCGGCCGCTCCCGAGGGCGTCCCGGAACGGGATCGACGGCCACCCGGCGGTTCTGCGACGCGCTTCAGAACGCGCCGCAGTTGGTGGGGGCGGGGTCGCCGTGGAAGCGGGCGGTGAGCCAGTCGACGGAGCTCTGCGGGAAGCCCGGCGCGGCGAGCACGTGCTGAAGGACCGGCAGGAAGGCGCGCAGGTCGCCGAACTGCACGGTCGCGCCGCCCGCGCACCAGTCCCGGGCCATCCGGCGGGCCTGCTCGTAGGGCACGACGTCGTCGCCGGGGGCGTGTTCGACGAGGGTGGGGACGGCGGGGGCGACGTTCCCGAGGGTGTTGGCCTCGACCACGGTGCGGAACGTCCCCTCGGCGCCGTGGTCCGCGGTGAGGGTGCTGGTGTGGCGGAAGGCGTAGCGCGGGAGGGCCTCGTCGGCGCACAGGGTGGCGGCCTCCTCCAGCACGGCCCGGCCCAGGGCGTTGGCCCCGTCGGAGACACCGAGTTCGGGGTAGGCGGCCTCCAGGCCGGTGAGGGCGAACAGCAGCAGGGCGGCGTTGAGGGTGCCGTCGAGGTTCCCGGCCACCGCGACGGGGTCGGCGGGCACGGCACCGACGTAGGCGCCGCGCAGGTCCAGTTCCGGGGCGTAGGTGGCGGCGAGTTCGGCCGCGGCGCCGGCGGCGGCGCCGCCGAGGGAGAAGCCGGTGATGCCGACCGGCCCGTTCGCGGGCAGGCCGGAGCCGGGGAGCCGCTGGGCGGCGCGGATCACGTCGAGCACGGCGTGGCCCAGGGAGTCGCGGACGGCGTAGGTGTGGGGGCCGGGCGTGCCCATGCCCTCGTAGTCGGTCTGCGCGACGGCGATGCCCTGGTCGAGCAGCGCGCCGTAGTCCCCGGTGTCCGGGGACCTGGAGACGGCGCACTGGTCGCCGAGCCCCACGGTGCCGGGGGCGAACGCGACGATCGGGCGCGGTCCGGGGCCGGTCCAGGGGGTGTCGGGGACGACGACGGTGCCGGTGACGGCGACCGGCCGGTCGTGGGCGTCGCGGCTGCGGTACATGATCCGGGTCACGCGGGCGCCGTCGGCGCGGACGGGCTCCGCCCTGATGACGTCGCCGTCCTCGCCGGCGGGGAGGGGCGAGGGCGGGAGGTAGAAGTCCTCCTCGGCGGTGGCGGACGACGGGGCGAGGATCATGACGCCGAGGGCCGCGAGGGTGGCGAGCAGCCAGCCGAGGCGGCGGAGTATGGAGACCGTCACCGCGCTCTCCCCCTTCTGCCCGGCGTGGAGGGGCACGTGAGGACCGGAGCGTCCGTCATGTTCGGAGATGGCGGCGGACATGTCAACGCTCTGGGCGGACGTTGCGCGCGGGGTGCGCAATCGTGGCGCGGGATGCCGCGCGCGTGGTGCGGGCGGCCGGCCCGCTCGCCGGTTTTGCTCCCCGGCCGGTGGGAACCCGTCCCCCGCTCGACACCCGCACCGGGAGGCGATCATGCAGCACGACGAGTTCATCGGACAGGTACAGGCACGGGCGAGACTCGACAGCAGGGGCGCGGCCGAGGCGGCCACGCGTGCCAGCCTGGAGACCCTTGCCGAGCGCATCCCGCCGTCGCTGGCGACGAACCTGGCGGCCCAGCTGCCCCGGGAGATCGGCGAACACCTGCGCCGGGTGGCGGCGGCCCCCGACCTGCCGGCCACCGGGATCAGGATGAGCCGCACGGAGTTCTTCGACCGGGTGGCGCAGCGCTCCGGCGCGGACGGGCCCAAGGCGGTGCACGAGGCCCGGTGCGTGCTGGAGGTGACGGACGAGGCGACCGTCGGCGGCCTGACCGGGAAGATCCGGGACTCGCTGGACGACGAGCTGGCGGAGGTGCTGTTCGCGGGCAGCTCCGGAACGGCCGGGCACTGACGGGCGCCCGGCAGGAGGGAGACACGGACATGTCCGACGACCCCATGGACATGGGGGACGACGTCTATCAGCCGACCGGCTCCGACATGCGGGACAACCCCGAGGACATCGACCGCGACAACTCGCTCGACGAGCGGGACCAGGACGACATCCTGGACGAGGGGTACTCGCCGCCGGAGAAGCCGCTGGCGGTGACCGGGCACGGCACGACGGCCCGGGAGCAGCACGACCGGGAGACGCTCGACCAGCGGCTGTCGGAGGAGATGCCGGACGTCCGCGAGCCGGAGGGCAACGGGATCGGGGACCAGCCCGGCATGGCGGGCGAGCCCAGGTCGGACCAGATCGCGGGCGACCGGCGGGCCGGGCGGATCGTCGGGGACGACGACCGGTACCGGCGGCCGGCGAGCGACGTGGTGGCCTCGGACGTGGGGATCGACGGCGGCGCGGCCTCGGCGGAGGAGGCGGCGATGCACATCTCCGAGGAGGAGCCCGCCGAGGAAGCCGGGGAGGAGTACGGGGAGGGCGGGGAGTCGGCCGCCTGATCCGCGGTTCCCGCACGGCCCCGGATCAGGCGCCCCGGCGGGGTCGCGACCGCGGCCGGGTCGGCGGCGGGACCGTGAGGGTCGGCGTGTAGTAGCCGGGGGGCTCCCGTTCGCCGACGGGCGCCCCCTCGGCCTCGACCCACGCGTGGGCGCGGAACGGCGCGGTGCGCACGCCCGTGCACCACGTGGGCCAGGTGCCGCCGAGGCGGCACAGCAGTGCGGTGGCGAGGGAGCGCTGCAGGCAGCCCTGGCCGGCGCAGCGGACGCTGACGGTCACGACGGCGTCCCGCGCGGCCCGGGCCTCGGCGGCGGTGGCCGGGGCGGCGCCGGTCCGGATCGCGTGCAGGGCGGTCCGGATCCGGCGCGGCGGCAGGGCCGCCAGCACCCGCGCCGCGGCCACCGCCAGGCGGGCGGCCAGGCGGCGGCGCCAGGGCAGCGGCCCGCGCCGTTCCAGCGCGTTCATCGTGCTCACGGCCTGGCCCCCGCCGTCGTCGGGGCCGGAAGGGAACGCAGGGAACGCAGCCAGATCTCGCAGGACAGGGTGGCCTCCAGGGCGATCAGCGGCCGGGCGGTCGGGTGGTCGGCGGTCAGGGCGGCGCGCACGGCCCGGTCGTCGACCAGGCCGCGGCGGGCCAGTTCCGAGCCGGTGAACAGCTCCAGCAGGGTGGGGCGGTGGTGCCGCAGCCCCGCGAAGGCGTCCTCGCCGTAGTCGCCCTTGGTGGCGCGGCCGAGCAGGTCGTCGGGCACCAGGCCGCGCATCGCCTCGGCGAGCAGCGGCTTGTACCGCGCGGGTGTGACGCGGTGGTCGGGGCGCACGGCCAGGGCCGCCTCCAGCACCCGGTCGTCGAGGTAGGGGGTGGCGAGGCGCACCCCGTGGGCCGCGGCGAGCCGGGCGGCGTAGCGGACCTCGGCGCCGCCCTGCCGCACGCTCGCCAGCAGGCCGTGGGTGCCCCGGTCGGGGGCCAGCGGCGCGGGCCGCGCGACCGCGGCCCGGCGCAGCGCCCCGGCCGCGGCGGCGACGGCGGTCGCGGTGGCCCAGCCGGGCGCGCGCGGCGGGAGCGCCCACTCCAGGGCGGGACGGCGCGCGGACGGCGCGGGGGCGGTGAGCCGCCGGGCGCCGCGGCCGAGCCAGGCCGGGTACGAGCGGGAGTCGGCCAGCGCGCGGCAGGTCGCGGCGAGCGGCCAGCGGGCCAGGGCCCGGTGGCCGCGGGTGTGCCGCAGCGCGGCGAGCGGGCGGGTGCGGGCCAGGGTGTGCAGGTAGGCGGGGTGCGGGGCGAAGAGCTGGTCGCCGCCGTGCCCGCACAGGTGCAGGCCCGGGCCGCGGGCGGCCACCGTGCGCAGCAGGCCGGCGAACCAGTCCCCGGCGCGGGTCCAGAACGGCGGCTCGTCCGGCAGGACGAATCGTGCCGGGTCGTCCAGCCCCGCGTACATCGCCGGGGCGTCGTCGGCGGAGCCGGTCACCAGGTGCTCGGCGGCGGGGAAAGCGCCGGTCAGGCGCCGGGCGAAGGCCGCGTCGTCACCGCCCGGGTCGCGCTGGGCGGCGCGCACGGTCAGCAGCGGGCCCGGGGCCGTGGCGGCGGCCAGGCAGGTCACGGCCCCGGAGTCCATGCCGCCGGAGAGGTCGCTGCTCACCGGGTGGGCGGCGGCGGACGTCACGCGGGAGCGGACCGCGCCGGTGAGGGCGGCGCGGACGGCGGGCGCGCCGCGCTCCAGCGTCAGGACGGCCCCGGGCGGGTGCCACCAGCGGGTGGTGCGGGAGGTCCCGTCGGGAGCGAGCAGCAGCCAGTGGTCCTCCGGCACCTGCCGCACGCCGCGCCACACCGGCCTGGCGCGCTGCGGGTAGGGCGCGGCGGGCGACAGCAGCCGCAGGGCCAGCGCCTCCTCGTCGACGTCCGCGCCGGTCAGCCGGGCCAGGATCGCGGGCCGGTCGGCGGCGACCGGCGTGCCGCGCGCGGTGGTGTGGAAGACGGCCCGCACGCCGGTGACCGTGCCCTGGACACGGACGTGCCCGCCGAGGGAGGCCACCAGGTGGGTGCTGCCGGGAAGCCGGCCGGCCAGGCCGTCGAGCCCGGCGGCGTCCCGGGCGCGGGCCAGGGCCCGCGCCGCCTCGTCGGCGCCGAGGGAGCAGTGCCCGATCAGCGCGATCCGGGCGCGCCCCGCCCGGGCCGCCGTGACGGCTCCGCCCGGCCCGCGGATCACGAGCCAGGGGCGGCCCGACGCGTGGGTGAGCACCCGGGCGTCGCCGTGCGGGTCCAGGGCGGCGGCGAGCGCCGCTCCCCCGTCGCTGTCCGGCAGCACGGCGAATCCCGCTTCGACCGGTTCGACCGGCACCGGTCCTCTCCCCTCCGTCGTGGCCCGTGGTGCTCCGCTGTCGGTCCGGGCGGGCCCGGACCGTGCCCCGGTGGCCGCCCGGCCGCGCGCGTCCCTCGGCGGGCGGCCGGGCGCCCGGCGTCAGACGGCGGTCCGCAGACTGATGAACTCCAACTGGTCGCCCTCCGGGCCGAGGGTCAGCTCGGCGAACGCGCCGACCTCCACCACGGCCGGTGCCTCGTACGTCCGCTCCTCGCTCACGGTCTCGCGCTGCTCCATCGCGGTCACTCCTTTCACCCTGTCGGCCCGGACTCGGTGCCGGGCCGCCGGAGCCAGTGTGAAGTCCGGCATCTCGCCCCAACAGGGGTCACAGGGTGCACTCGGCGCGTCTGCCGCAAATACGAAAACAACCCGGTGGCGGGCCGGGGGGTTCAGGGATGCCGCGGGCGCCATTCGATGAGCAGCATGGTGGCGTCGTCGCGGAGCTGGCCGCCCTCGTGGTCGAGGATCTCGTGGATCAGCCGGCGCAGCACCTCCGAGGCCAGCTCGCCGGCGGCCGTGGCGCGGATGATCGCGTCGGTGAAGCGGCCCATCTCCAGCAGCGCGCCGCCCTGGACGCGGGCCTCGGTGATGCCGTCGGTGTAGAGCAGGACCCGGTCGCCGGGCGCCAGCACCAGCTCGTGGAACTCCCGTTCTCCGCCCGCCAGTTCGGCCGGCGAGCCGAGCGGCGGCTGGCCCGGGTGCTCCAGCGCGCCCGCCACGACGCGCTGGTCGCGGATCAGCAGCGGGGTGGGGTGACCGCAGTTGGCCCAGCGCAGGGCGCCGCTGACCAGGTCGAGCTGGAGCAGGATCCCGGTGCAGAACTGGTCGGGCAGCCACTGGGCGAGCGCGCGGTCGATCGTGCCGACGAGTTCGGGCAGGTCCGCGCCGTTGCGGCGGGCGTTGCGGCACCCGGCCAGGGCGACGGCCGTGGTCAGGCCGGAGGCCAGGTCGTGGCCCATCGAGTCGAAGATCGCGGCGTGCAGGTGGGTGTGGGTGAGGGAGTGGTCGAACGCGTCGCCGCCGAGTTCGTAGGCCGGTTCGAGGACGGCGGTGGAGACCACGTGATCGTCGCCGACGGTGCGCTGGGGCAGGAACGCGCGCAGCATCTCGGCCGGCAGGCGCATCGGCTGGGTGCGGGTCGCGCGGGCGAAGCTGTCGCTGTCCGCGCGTTTGGAGGTCATCACCATGGCCAGCAGCGAGGCGAGCAACCGGCACCGGCGCAGGCGGTGCGCGTCCAGCGTCCCGGTCCAGGCGCCCAGGACGCCGAGCCGCTCGGCGCCGTCCACCAGGGGCAGCCAGGCGGTCAGCCCGCCGGTGGGCGCCTCCTCGACGCGGACGGTGAGCGTGCGGTAGGCCCAGCCGGCGACCGAGTCGTCCACCGGGATGACCGGCTCGCACCCGCCGAGCGGGATGAGGTTGCGCTGCTGGAGGTCGATCAGGTGGATCACCAGGTGGTCCAGGCCCAGCAGGTCGGCGCAGCGGCGGACGACGGCGGGCAGGTCGGCGGGCCCGGCCGCGTGGGCGTCGGCCAGCAGGCCCTCCAGCAGGCGCTCGTCGGCGGCGGTCACGGTCCTTCCGTCCGTCATGGCGCGATCACCTCCCCGGCAGCGGCACCAGTCTCACACCGGGGACCCGCTCCCGCCCGGCGAGCACCGCCGGGGCGCTGACTTGTGCCGCGTCAGTCGAGGTTTGCCCGTCGAGGAGCGGCGTCCGGCGCGTGCGATCGCAAGGCGCCGGATCGCCCTCGGACTGTGTCCTTGGGTGATGCGGCAACGCGGCGAGCGTGCGTGCCGGGCGTCGCGACGGGGCGAACCCCGGCTGACGCGGCACTAGCATGGGGGCGCCATGCACAGCGCTCCTGATCTCCGCAGTTTCGTCGCCCTGGGGGATTCGTTCACCGAGGGCATGTCGGACGTCCTGCCGGACGGCACCTACCGGGGCTGGGCCGATCTGCTGGCCGCGCGGCTCGCGGCGCGGGACGCCGGATTCACCTACGCGAACCTCGCGGTGCGGGGGAAGCTGATGCGGCAGATCCTCCGGGACCAGGTACCGGTGGCGGCGGCCATGGGCGCGGACCTGGTGACGCTGGTGGGCGGGCTGAACGACGTGCTGCGCCCGCGCTGCGACATGGACGAGATCCGCGGCCTGCTGCGGGAGTCGGTGGAGCGGCTGGCGCCGGCGTGCCGGCGGCTGGTGCTGATGCGCAGTCCGGGGCGGGCGGGTCCGGTGCTGGAGCGGTACCGGGGGCGGATGGAGCGGCTGTTCGCGTTCCTCGACGAGCTGGCGGAGCGGCACGGGGCGCTGGTGGTCGACCTGTACGGGGCGCGGTCGCTGGCGGATCCGCGGCTGTGGGCGGACGACCGGCTGCACCTGACGGGCGAGGGGCACCGGCGGGTGGCGGAGGCGGTGTGGCAGCGGCTGGGGTACGCGCCGGGGTTCGACTGGGACGGGCCGCTGCCGCGGGCGGTGCGGGGCACCTGGTCCGCGCGGCGGACGGCGGACGTCCGGTTCGCGCGGGAGCACCTGCTGCCGTGGATCGGGCGGCGGCTGACGGGCCGGTCCACCGGCGACGGGCGGCTGCCGAAGCGGCCCGAGCTGGCGCCCTGGGCGCCGCTGGACAGCCCGTAGAATCCGTGGCGTGACTGACAAGCCGCGCATTCCGAACGTTCTGGCCGGCCGCTACGCCTCGGCCGAGCTGGCGACCCTGTGGTCCCCCGAGTACAAGGTGGTGCTGGAGCGCCGGCTGTGGCTGGCGGTGCTCAAGGCCCTGGCGGATCTGGGCGTGGCGGTGCCGCCGGGCGCGGTCGCGGACTACGAGCGGGTCCTGGAGCGGGTGGACCTGGCATCGATCGCGGAGCGCGAGCGGGTCACCCGGCACGACGTGAAGGCGCGGATCGAGGAGTTCAACGCGCTGGCCGGGCACGAGCAGGTGCACAAGGGCATGACGTCCCGGGATCTGACGGAGAACGTCGAGCAGTTGCAGATCCGGCTGTCGCTGGAGCTGGTGCGGGACCGGGCGGTGGCGGTGCTGGCGCGGCTGGGCCGGCTGGCGGCCGAGTACGGCGAGCTGGTGATGGCGGGCCGGTCGCACAACGTCCCGGCGCAGGCGACGACGCTGGGGAAGCGTTTCGCCACGGCGGCCGACGAGCTGCTGGTCGCGCTCGGCCGGGTCGAGGAGCTGCTGGCGCGCTATCCGCTCCGCGGGGTGAAGGGCCCGGTGGGCACCTCGCAGGACATGCTGGATCTGCTGGGCGGCGACGAGCGGCGGCTGGCGGAGCTGGAGGGGCGGATCGCGGGCCACCTGGGCTTCGGGCAGGTGTTCACGTCGGTGGGGCAGGTGTACCCGCGGTCGCTGGACTACGAGGTGGTCACGGCCCTGGTGCAGGTGGCCGCGGCGCCGTCGTCGCTGGCGAAGACGATCCGGCTGATGGCCGGTCAGGAGCTGGTGACGGAGGGGTTCCAGCCGGGCCAGGTCGGCTCGTCGGCGATGCCGCACAAGATGAACACCCGGTCGTGCGAGCGGGTGAACGGGCTGGCCGTGGTGCTGCGCGGGTACGCGTCGATGGCCGGCGAGCTGGCGGGCGACCAGTGGAACGAGGGCGACGTGTCGTGTTCCGTGGTGCGCCGGGTGGCGCTGCCGGACGCGTTCTTCGCGCTGGACGGGCTGACCGAGACGTTCCTGACGGTGCTGGACGAGTTCGGCGCGTTCCCCGCGGTGGTGGCGCGCGAGCTGGACCGCTATCTGCCGTTCCTGGCGACGACGAAGGTGCTGATGGCGGCCGTGCGGTCCGGGGTCGGGCGGGAGACCGCGCACGAGGCGATCAAGGAGCACGCGGTGGCCTCGGCGCTGCGGATGCGGGAGGGCGCCGAGGGCAACGAGCTGCTGGACCGGCTCGCGGGCGACGAGCGGATCCCGCTGGACCGGGCCGGGCTGGACGCGCTGATGGCCGACCGGCTGTCGTTCACCGGGGCCGCGGCCGGGCAGGTGGCGGCGGTGCTGGCCCGGGTCGAGGAGGTCGTCAAGCGGTACCCGGAGGCCGCGGCGTACACCCCCGGGGCGATTCTCTGACGGGCCGCCGGGGAGCGGGTTTCCGGTGAGCGGCACGGGCGGCGGCCCGTCCCCGCCCCCGGCTCCGGCCGCGGGCCGCGGGGAGCCGCATCTGCTGCGGCGGATCAACTCGGCTGCCGTGCTGCGGGCGCTGCGCGACGCGGACTCCGCGCGCTCGCTGACCGATCTGGCGCGGGCGACAGGGCTGTCCCGGCCGACGGTGGAGGGCGTGCTGGAGGGCCTGACGCGGGCGGGTCTGGTCGCCGGGACCGGGCAGGCGGGCGCCGCCGGGCCGGACGGGGAGCGGCGGGCGGGGCGCCCGGCCCGGCGGTTCCGGTTCCGGGCGGAGGCCGGGCGGCTGCTGGGCGTGGAGACGGGGGCGCGCCGGGTCTCCGTGGTGCTGGCGGATCTGCGGGGCCGGCGGCTGGGCGCGCTGAGCCGTGAGGTGGCCACCGGGGCGGCGGCGGAGGAACGGCTGGCCCGGGTCGCGGCGGTGGCCGGTGAGCTGCTGGAGGAGTGCGGCGTGGCGGCGGCGTCGCTGCGCGCGGTCGGGGTGGGCACCCCGGGCGTCGTGGACGGCGACGGGACGGTGCGGCTGTGCGCGGCGCTGCCGGGCTGGACGGGGCTGGCGCTGGGCGAGCGGCTGCGGGCCGTGTTCGGCTGCCCGGTGCGGGTGGAGAACGACGCGAACGCCGCGGTGCTGGGCGAGCGCTGGGCGGGCGCGGCGGTGGGCGCGGACGACGTGGTGATGGTGCTGGCGGGGCTGAGCCCCGGGGCGGGGTCGCTGATCGGCGGGCGGCTGCACCGGGGGTACGGCGGCGCCGCCGGGGAGATCGGGGCGCTGCATCTGCTGGGGCGTCAGGCGGCGCCGGAGCGGCTGCTGTCGGTGTCGGGCGAGCCGCTGGACCCGCTGGACGAGCAGGCGGTGGCGGCGGTGCTCGCGGCGGCCCGTGAGGGCGAGCGCGGGGCGTCGGCGGCGGTGGCGCGGTTCGTGGAGCGGGTGGTGCACGACGTGGCGGCGCTGGTGCTGGCGCTCGATCCGGAGCTGGTGGTGATCGGCGGCTGGGCGGCAGGCCTGGACGGGGTGGTGGCGCCGGTGGCGCGGGAGCTGGAGCGGTACTGCCTGCGCGCGCCGCGCGTGGTGGCCTCTGCGCTGGGGGACGCGGCGGTGGCCACGGGCGCGCTGCGGCTGGCGCTGGACCGGGTGGAGGCGGAGCTGTTCGCGGTGGCGGACTGAGGGAGCGGGCCCCCGGGTCAGTCCGCGCCGGACGGGTGGGCGGGCTCGTCCCCGAAGGTGAGGCGGCAGGTGTCGGCGCGGTAGGTGGCGACGGCGGCGGCGACCGGGCGCCCGGCCGCGAGGTAGCGGGTGGTGACCACCAGCACCGGGGAGCCGGGCAGCCGGTCCAGGAGCCGGGCCTGTTCCGCGGTGGCCGAGCCCAGCTCGACCGCGCGGTCCTGCCCGCCGGGCTCCAGCCGCCGCAGCCGCCGCAGGACGCCGTGACCGCGCTCGGCGCCGTGCGGCGCCCCGGGCCCGTCGGCCGGGGGCAGCGCGGCGGGCGGCACGTACAGGTGCTCCTCGGCGACCGTCTGGCCCTGGGCCACCAGGCTGCGGCGCACCACCTCCACGGGGGTACGGGCCGGCACCTCCAGCAGGCGGGCCACGGCGGCGGGCGGCGCGGCGGGGGCGCAGTCGGTGGTGACCCAGGCGTCGCCGGGGCCACCGGGCCAGGTGTGGTGGCGGGGGCTGACGTCCACGCCGACGCGCGGCGGGGCGACGGTGGTGCCGACGCCGCGGCGGCGCTGGAGGCGGCCTTCGAGCTCCAGCTGGTCCAGGGCCTGCCGCAGGGTGGCGCGCGCGACGCCGAAGCGGGCGGCCAGCTCCCGCTCGTTGGGCAGGGCCTGTCCCACGGAGAACTCGGTGTCCAGGGCCGCCGTCAGCACCGTCTTGAGGTGCCGGTGCTTGGGCTCCGGCTGCTGCTGGTCGAGCTGAGTGGTCCCCACCCTTGCCTCCACGGTGACCGCCCGGCGGCGGGTGCCCGGTGATTATGAAAGGTTGTTGCGTATGGGGCAGGACCCTAGGCCGGGCGGGTGGGCTGGTCAAGACCAATCCGGCGTCCTAGGGTCCGGGGTGTGCGACAGGAGAATCACGAGGTCACCGTGGTCACGGGCGGCGGTCGCGGCATCGGGGCGGCGGTCGCCGTGCGGCTGGCCGCGGCCGGGCACGACGTGGCGATCGGCTACGCGCGGGACGCGGACGCGGCGCGGCGGGTGGCGGACCGGGTGCGGGCGGCGGGCCGGGCGGCGGTCGCGGTGCGGGCGGACGTGTCCGTCGAGGGCGATGTGCACCGGCTGTTCGACGCGGCGGGCGAGGCGCTGGGCCGGGTGACCGGGCTGGTGAACAACGCCGGGATCACCGGGCCGCTGGGCCGGTTCACCGAGACGCCGACGGAGGTGATGCGCCGGGTGGTGGACGTCAACGTGATGGGGACGCTGCTGTGCGCGCGGCGGGCCGCGCGGGAGATGTCCACGCGGTACGGCGGCGCGGGCGGGGCGATCGTCAACATCTCGTCCGGCGCCTCCACCCTGGGCTCCCCCGGCGAGTACGTGCACTACGCGGCGACCAAGGCGGCGGTGGACGCCATGACGGTCGGGCTCGCCAAGGAGCTGGCGCCGGACGGGGTGCGGGTGAACGCGGTGCAGCCCGGCATGATCGTCACGGACATGCACGCCGCGATGGGCGACCCGGAGCGGCCCTGGCGGAACCCGGACCGGGTCCCGATGCGCCGCCCCGGCGAACCGGCCGAGGTGGCGGGGGCGGTGGCGTGGCTGCTGTCCGCCGAGGCGTCGTACACCACGGGTGCGGTGCTGCGGGTCTCCGGCGGTCTGTAGCGGCGACGCGGGCGGCGGCACCGGACCGGGCCGGGCGGTCGCTGCCGAGAAAGAGACTCCCAACGGGCGTGCCGAGTCCCACGGTTGGCGGTACGTTGTCCGTAACTGACTGCGACGTGAGAGGCTTTGACCATGGCAGATGACCCATCGCCGATCCCCGGGATTGACATCTCCGTGCCCCGGTCGGCCCGGGTCTGGAACTACTGGCTGGGCGGCAAGGACAACTACGAGGTCGACCGGGCGGCGGCGGACGCCTACACCGAGATCTTCCCCGGCATCGTGGACATCGCCCGCGTCTCCCGCTACTGGCTGGGCCGCACCGTGCGGTACCTGGCCGGGGAGAAGGGGGTCCGGCAGTTCCTCGACGTCGGGTCCGGTCTGCCCACCGTGGACAACACCCACGAGATCGCCCAGCGGGTGACCCCGGACGCGCGCATCGTCTACGTGGACCACGACCCGCTGGTCCTGGCGCACGCCCGCGCCCTGCTGACCAGCACGCCGGAGGGCGCCACCGCGTACGTCCACGCGGATCTGCGCGAGCCCGCCGCGATCCTGGAGCAGGCGGCGGGCACCCTGGACCTGTCCCGGCCCGTGGGCCTGATGCTCATCGGTGTCCTGGGCCACATCGAGGACTACGACGAGGCCCGTTCCATCGTGTCCGCCCTCATGGGGGGCCTGGCGCCGGGGAGTTACCTCACGCTGTACGACGGCATCGACTCCGACGTGTACGTGAAGGCCAACGACTTCTACAACAGCCAGGGCGGCATCCCGTACATCTCCCGCTCCCCCGAGCGGATCGCGGGGTACTTCGAGGGGCTGGACCTGGTGGAGCCGGGCGTGGTGGAGCTGAGCCGGTGGCGCCCGGAGCCCAACGACCTGAACTCCCGCACGCCGGTGGACGCGCATGGAGGCGTGGGCCGCAAGCCGTGACGCGGCGGGCCGGTCGGCCGCGAGGTGGGCCGGCTTGTCCGGGTCGGTGACGCGGTGGACGCGGTGGACGCGGTCGCCGGCCACGTCCGGCAGGAAGACGGCGTACGGGTCCCCGGCCGAGGTGACCAGCAGGCCGGGGGCGGCCGGGAGCGGCTGGGCGACCCCGGAGAGGAAACGGCCGACCTTGTCGAGCCCGGCGATGACCCGCACCGGCGCCCTGGCCTTGCCGCCGCTGTCACCGACGAGCGTGGCGTCCGGGGCGAGCAGGGACACCAGCGCGTCGAGGCCGCCCCCGGAGGCGGCGGCCAGGAACCGTTCGGTGAGGTCGCGCCGGGCGACGGGGTCGACAGTGCAGCGGGGGCGGCGTTCGGCGTTCGCTCATGTGCCGCCGGGCGCGGGCGGCGAGCTGCCGCACGGCGAACGAGACGGTCCCGGCGAACACGGCGCGGTCGGCCGCGTCGGGGGCGTCCCGGCCGGCGGGCAGCGGCGCGGGCAGCCACGGGCCGGCGTAGGTCTCGCGGCGGGCGGCGACCCGGCGGAGCCGGTCGAGGGCGGGGCGGGTGACGACACGGACCAGGAACGCGTCGGGCCGCCGCACGTCGTCACGGCCGGCGGAGCCGGACCGGCGCGGCCACGGCTCCTGGAGGACGTCCTCGGCGTCGGTGACGCGGCCCGGCATGCGGTAGGCCACCCGAAGAGCATGGGCCGGTGCTCCGCGAATACCTCCGGCGCCGTGTCGTCCGCGTGCTCCGCGCGGCCGTCCTCGTCGGTCGTCACGGGGTCATCCCGCCCGAGGGCACACGGGCCTGTCCAGCCGCGGCCCGGCGGCGGCCCCTCGGCGGGGGGGCAGGACGGGCGTGCGCACCGGGAGGCGGGGTACCCGCACCCGCGTGGCCACCGCCGCGCAAGGCACCGGTGCGCCGCTCGTGGAGGACGACTACGATGGGGATTTCCGCTACGACCGGGCGCTGTTGGCGCCTCGCAGGGACTCGATCCGCGCCGGGTGGCGTACACCGGCGCGGTGAGCACGTCGCCCGCGCCCGGCCCGCGGTAGGGGTGGCTGGTGGTTCCGGAACGGCTGCTGGGGGCTGTGGTGGCACGCGAGCGGGTGAGGGATCCGGGTCATCCGGTAGCGGATCCGGCGCGGTTCGCCGGGTTCGCCGGGTTCGTCACGAGCGGCGCGCACGGCCGCGGGCTGAGGGAGTGTCAGCGGGGATACCCAAAGCGGGACATCGCGGCCGGTACGGGGGCGGCCGGGGCCGGGGCCGGGGAGGAACGGCCCAGGCCCGAGGCGAAACGAACAAATTCCTCCGTAAGCCTCCTTTACCCACCGGTCACAGGGCGTTCGTGATCACGCAATAACAAAGGACGACAGTGCATGCATGGCTGACTCCGATGTGCCCCGCAGCTCGATTCGCTTTCCGCGCCGCCGGCTCCGGCGGACCGTGGGCGGATACCGGGCGGGGCGCTCCTGTGCGGTGGCGACACCGGTCGCGGACGGCCGCGTCGTGATGCGCCGCCGGGTGGTGACCGCGGGCGGCCACCCGATCGTGCTGCGGGCGGCCGGTCCCGATGACCTCGACGCCGCGCGGGAGATGCACCGGCGGTGCTCCCCGCAGACGCTGTCGCGCCGCTACCACGGGCCGCTGGGGGACGCCGACCGGTACCTGGCGCACCTGCTGACCCCGCGCTACGGGCACAGCGTCGTCGCCGAGACCGCCGCCGGGGACATCATCGCGCTGGGCCACCTGCTGTGGGACGGCGACGAGACGGAGGTCGCGCTCCTGGTCGAGGACGTCTGGCAGGGGTACGGCATCGGCACCGCGCTGCTGCGCGAACTGCTCGGGCTGGCCGTGGAGTCGCGCCGCGACGTGGTGTACGCGGTCACGCAGGCGTGCAACACGGGGATGATCGCCCTGATGCGCGGTACCGGGCTGCCGCTGGACCACCAGGTCGAGGAGGGCTCGCTGGTGCTGACCCTGCGGCTGTCCGGGATGCGGTCCGGCTCGGCGCGGCCGGTGCGGGCCGGTGGGTGAGGGCCGGGCCCGGCCGGGCCGGTGGTGACGAACGGGGCCGCGCGTATCAGGATGGGGCCATGTCAGAAGACCCCCGTACCGCGCTTCCCCGCCGGCTCGCCGACTCGTACGTCGACGCGCTCGTCGAGCTCGACCCGATCACCGGGACCTTCCTGGGTGTTCCGGGCAGCGACGACCGGCTTCCCGACTTCTCCCCCGACGGCCAGGCGGCCGTCGCCGGCCTGGCCCGGGAAACCCTCGGACGGCTGGCGGAGTCGGAATCCCTGCCCGGAGCGGACGACGCCGCCGAGCGGCGCTGTGCCCGCCTGCTGCGGGAGCGGCTGACGGCGGAGATCGCCGTGCACGAGGCGGCCGAGCCGCTGCGCGCGGTGAGCAACCTGCACTCCCCGCCGCACGCGGTCCGGGAGGTGTTCACCATCATGCCGGCCGACACGGACGAGGAGTGGGCCGCGATCGCGCGGCGGCTGCGGGCCGTGCCGGACGCGCTGGCCGGGTACCGGGCGTCGCTGGCCACGGGCCTGGCCCGTTCGCTGCCCGCCGGGCCGCGGCAGGTGTCCACGGTGATCGGGCAGCTGGGCGAGTGGATCGGCGGGGCGGACGGCGGGTGGTTCGCCGCGTTCGTGTCCGGCGGGCCGGAGGCTCTGCGCGCGGAGCTGGACGCGGCGGCGCGGGGCGCGACCGGCGCGATCGCGGGACTGCGGGACTGGCTGCGGGACTCCTACGCGCCGGGCGTCGAGGGCGCGCCGGAGATCGTGGGGCGGGAGCGGTACGCCCGCTGGGTGCGGTACTGGAACGGCACCGATCTGGATCTGGACGAGGCGTACGCGTACGGCTGGGCCGAGTTCCACCGGCTGCGCGCGGAGATGCGGGCTGAGGCGGAGAAGATCCTGCCGGGCGCGTCCCCGTGGGAGACGCTGCGCCACCTCGACACCGAGGGCGAGGCGGTCGAGGGCGTCGAGGAGATCAGGCGCTGGCTGCAGCGGCTGATGGACGAGGCGATCGAGGCGCTGGACGGGACGCACTTCGAGCTGGCCGCCCGGGTGAAGCGGGTGGAGTCGATGATCGCCCCGCCGGGCAGCGCGGCGGCCCCGTACTACACGGCCCCGTCGCTGGACTTCTCGCGGCCGGGGCGGACCTGGCTGCCGACGATGGGCGCGACCCGTTTTCCCGTGTACGACCTGGTGTCCACCTGGTACCACGAGGGGGTGCCGGGGCATCACCTGCAGCTCGCGCAGTGGGCGCACGTGGCGGACGACCTGTCGCGGTACCAGACGACCGTGGGGATGGTCAGCGCCAACGCCGAGGGCTGGGCGCTGTACGCGGAGCGGCTGATGGACGAGCTGGGCTTCCTGTACAACGCGGAGCGGCGGCTGGGGTATCTGGACTGCCAGATGATGCGCGCGGTGCGGGTCATCATCGACATCGGGATGCACCTGGGGCTGCCGATCCCGGCGGACTCCCCGGTCGCGCCGGGCGAGCGGTGGACGCCCGCTCTGGCGCAGGAGTTCTTCGGCCGGCACAGCAGCCGCCCGGCGGACTTCGTGGAGAGCGAGCTGGTGCGGTACCTGGGCATGCCGGGGCAGGCGATCGGCTACAAGCTCGGGGAGCGGGCGTGGCTGCGCGGCCGGGAGGCCGCCCGGCGGGCGCACGGCGCGGACTTCGACGCGAAGAAGTGGCACATGGCCGCGCTGTCGCAGGGCTCGCTGGGCCTGGACGACCTGGAGGCCGAACTCTCCGCGCTGTGAGGCCGGCGGGGCGGTGGCGGTGAGCCGGCGGGTCACCGGCCGAGCGGCGCGGTGCGGTGCCGGACGGTCGATCCCCGGCGGGTCTTGACGACTTCGAGCTGGACGGGGATCCGGGCGCGCAGGTCCGGCACGTGGCTGACGATGGCGACGCTGCGGTCGTGCTCGCGCAGCGCGTCCAGCACGTCGAGCACCTCGTCGAGGGACTGCTCGTCGAGGCTGCCGAAGCCCTCGTCGATAAAGAGGGTGTCCAGGCGCCGGCCGCCGGCCTCCTCGGCGACGACGTCGGCGAGGCCGAGGGCCAGCGCGAGGGAGACGAAGAACGACTCGCCGCCGGAGAGGGTGGCGGTGTCGCGGGCGCGGCCGGTCCAGGCGTCCATGACGTGCAGGCCCAGGCCGGAGCGGGCGCGGCCGGGGGTGCGGGCGTCGGAGTGGACCAGGGTGTAGCGGCCGGCGGACATCCGGTGCAGGCGCACCCCCGCGGCGGCGGCGACCTGTTCGAGGCGGGCGGCCAGCACGTAGGTCTCCAGCCGCATCCGGTACTCGTTCTCCGGCGAGGTGCCCGCGGCCAGGTCCGCGAGGCGGGTGACGCGGCGGCTGTCGGCGCGGAGCGGGGCGAGCGCGGCGGCGTCGGCGGCGGCCTCGGCGGACAGGGCGTCCAGCTCGGCGCGGCGGGTGCGGGCGGCGGCCTCGGCGGCGGAGGCGGCGCGCAGCCGGGCGGTTGCGGCGTCCAGGGCGGCGCGGGCGGCGTCGGGGTCGGCGGCGGGCCGGGCGGCGGCGGCCGTGGCGCGGGGGTCGGCGAGGGCGGCGGCGACGGCGGCCTCCTCGGCCTGCCAGGCGTCGAGGCGGTGCTGGAGCTCCCGCTGCCGGGCGCGGTCGAGGGCGGCGTCGGCGGCGGCCCGGGGGGTGTCGAATCCGGCGCGGTAGGCGGCGTCCGCGAGCCGGTCGTCGGCCTGCTTGAGCCGGTCGGTGGCCTCCTCGGCGGCGCGGGCGGCGGTGGCCGCGGCGGCGAGCGCGTCGGCGAGCCGGGCCAGTCCGGCGGCGCGGTCGGCGACGGCGGCGGCGCCGTCCCTGGCCCGGTCGATCTCCTGGCGCAGCCCGGCGAGTTCGGCCCGGAGCGCCTCGCGCCGGGAGGCGCGGGCGGCGGCCCGCCGCTGGAGGTCGTGGCGGGTGGCGACCAGGTCCTCGTGGTCGCGTTCGGCGGCGGCGAGGGCGTCGGCGGCGGCCGGTCCTGCGGCGGCTTCGGCCTCGGCGGCGGCGTGGGCGGCGCGCAGCGCGTCGGTCTCGGCGGCGAGGCGGGCGGTGTCGGCGTCGGCGCCCGCTTCGGTCTCGGCGGCGGCGTGGGCCTCGCGGAGGGCGGCGAGGTGCCGGCCGGCCCGTTCACGGTCGGCGGCGGCGTCTTGGTGGGCGGCGAGGGCGGCCTCCTCGGCCTGCCGGTCGACGTGGCCGTCGGCGGGGCGGGCGGGCCGGGGGTGGTCGGGTGAGCCGCAGACCGCGCAGGGCTCGCCGGGCGTGAGACCGGCGGCCAGTTCGGCGGCGAGGCCGAGCAGCCGGCGTTCCTTGAGGTCGAGCCAGTGCTCGTGGGCGGCGGTGGCGCGCTCGCGGGCGCGCAGCTCGTCCCGTTCGGCGGTGGCCAGGGCGGTGGCCAGCTCGTCGCGGCGGCGGGCGGCGGCCAGGCGGCGGTCGGCGGGGTCGAGGAGCCGGGCGGTGCGGGCGGCGGTCAGGGCGGCGTCGCGGGCCTGCTCGACGCGCCGCAGCAGCCGGTGGTGCTCCTCGGCCCAGGGGGCGAGGGCCCGTTCGGTGGCGGCTGCCAGCTCCTCGTCGGCCGCCGCCTCGGTGCCGAGGCGGGCGAGTTCGGCGGTGAGCCGGGTGGCGCGGTCCTCGGCACGGCGGGCGGCGGCGAGGGCGCCGAGGCGCTCGCGGGCGGCGCGTTCGGCGTCGGCGAGGCGGTCGGCGGGGGCGTCGGCGAGGTCGTCGGGCAGGTGGGCGCGGGCGCGGCGTTCGGCGGCTTCCGCCGCGCGGTGGTCGGCCTCGGCGGTGTCGCGCAGGGCGAGGGCGGGGACGACGGCGTCGGCGGCGCGGGCGCGGTCGAGCAGGGCGCGGGTGGCGGCCCGTTCGGGCGCGGCGGCGGCCAGGGCGGCGGCGCGGGCGCGGGCCTGGGCGTGGGCGTGCTGGAGGCGGGCGCGTTCGGCGGTGTCGGCCTCGCGCCGCCGGGCGAGGGCGTGGGCGTCCTCGGCGAGCGCGAGGGCGACGGCGGTGCTGTCGTGCCGTTCGCGGGCGGCGCAGCGGGCCTCGGCGGCCCAGGCCAGCACGGCGTCGGCGTCGGCGTGGTCCCCGTCCGGGGGCGGCGGGGTGCCTGGGCCCGCGGCCTGCTGGAGGCGGTGGGCGGTGGCGCGCAGCCGCTCGTCCCCGGCGCGCAGGCGCCGGGCGGACCGGGCGCGCAGCTCCGCCAGGTGGTCCTCGGCGGCGCGGAATCGGCGGGTGTCGAACAGCCGCCGCAGCAGCTTGCCGCGCTCCTCGGCGTCGGCGCGCAGGAAGCGGGCGAAGTCGCCCTGGGGCAGCAGCACGACCTGGCAGAACTGGTCGCAGTTCATGCCGAGCAGCTGGGACAGCTCCTCCCCTGTCTCCTGCTGGGAGTGGCTGAGCGCCCGCCAGGTGCCGGTGGCGGGATCGTACTCGCGCAGCAGGGCGCGGGAGCGGTCGCGGGTGGTGCCGGTGCCGCGCTTCTTGGGGCGCTCCTGCTCGGGGCGGCGGGTGATCTCCAGGAGGCGGCCGGCGACGGTGAGGTCGAGGACGACCTCGGTGGGGGTGCCGGGCGCGGCGTGGTCGCTGCGCAGGGACAGGGCGCCGCTCTTGCGGCGGGCGCCGGGCACCTCGCCGTAGAGGGCGAAGCAGACGGCGTCCAGGACGGACGTCTTGCCCGCGCCGGTCGGGCCGTGGAAGAGGAACAGGCCCGCGGCGGACAGGGTGTCGAAGTCGATGTGCTGGGTGCCGCCGAACGGGCCGAAGGCGGTGAGGGTGAGGCGGTGCAGTCTCAACGGGCCGCCGCCTCCCGCTCCTGTGCGCGGGCGGCGGTCAACGCGGCGCGCAGGGCGGCGCGTTCGTGCTCGTCGGGACCCTGGCCGCCGCGCACGTGGGCGACGAAGTCGTCGGCGATCTCCTCGTCGGTGCGCCCGCGCAGCCGCCGGGCGTAGGAGTCGGCGGGGGCGCCGGGCGGCCGTTCGGGGTCGAGGACGAGGCTGAGGACGTGGGGGAAGCGGGCGGCGAGGCGGGTCATGGGCTCGTCGGGGC
>NZ_JBPQTQ010000083.1:0-27106 GCF_051386415.1 Streptomyces sp. URMC 129 | reverse complement strand
GCCGGGGAGCGGGATCTTCCTCGGGATGACGGGCCAGAAGGCCGGATTCACCGCCGCGCGGGTGACCCGTCCCCAGCCGCCCTCCGCTTCCCAGTCCGTCACCCGGGCCCCGTCGCCTTCCGCGGCGATGGCCGCCCCGGCCTGTGCCATCAGGGCTCCGGCGGTACGGGCGTCGCCCGGGTCGGACGCGGCGGCCATCAGACGGGCGGCCGTGGCGGGAGGTGTCTCCGGCGGGATCACGAGGAGGTCCCAGCGCCGCGTCTTGCCGGCGAGCAGGAGCAACGCGTGCGGGTCCTGCTCGGCGGAGAACCAGCCCACGCGCAGCACACGGCCGGGGAGCGGGATCTTCCTCGGGATGACGGGCCAGAAGGCCGGATTCACCGCCGCGCGGGTGACCCGTCCCCAGCGGGGCTCGAACGCCGCCGCGAGCAGGGCGAGTTCGAGTGCGAGGTCGCGGGAGTACGGCCACCACGCGCCGTCCAGGGGGCCCGGGCTGCTGCCCCCGGGGGCGAGGGAGAGGCGGCAGGACCGCCTGACGAGGTGCTCTGCCGTCGGACCGGAGATCACGATCATGGGGTGACCATTCCCGGGCGCGTGCGCCCGGTGCCGTCGTTCTCCGAGAACGACGCCGGCAAGACCGCCGGAATGCGAGGTGCTCTCGGTTTCCCCAGCCTACTCCGGTCGCTCTCCATTGGGACCATGACGGAGGAACCGGTCGTGAAGCCGACGCACCGTGACGCGCGGATCACAGTTCCCGGCCCGGCCTCCCGTGCCCGGCTTCTGTTCCGGGGGCGTAGGGTGGGAACGGCGCTCCCCCTCTCTGCTCGTCATCATCTCCGTCCTCGCGGGGAGCGCGCGCTCGCGGAAGGCCCCGTGCGGATCGCGTCACCACGGCAGGCCACCGCAGTCCCGGCCGTGGCCGTGACCACCGGGACCCCGGCGGCGACACCTCCGCTCCGGGCGTGCCCGCGCCGCCCGCCCGTTCTCCCCCCGATCTCCGTCCTCCTCCTCTCCTCCAGCGTCCTCCTCGCGGTCGACGCCCCGGAGGACCGTCCCACCGTCCCCACCGTGCCGTCCCCGACGGCACCGCCGGGGCCACCCACCCGGCTCGCAGAAGGAACCCCCACCATGACCACACACACCGCGGTCCGTCCCCCGCCCCCGCGGGCGTCCGGCAGCGATTTCGCCCGGCTGTCGAAGAAAATCGCCGCCGCCGGCCTGATGGCCCGCCGCCCCGGCTACTACGCGGTCCGGATCACGGTGGTGGCCGGGCTCTACCTCGGCGGCTGGACCGCGTTCGCGTTGCTGGGCGACACGTGGTGGACGCTCGGGATCGCCGCCTTCCTCGCCCTGCTCTTCGGCCAAGTAGCGCTGCTGGCCCACGATGTGGCGCACCGTCAGGTGTTCCGCAGGCGCCGGGCCAGCGAGGTGACCGGGCGGATCGCCGGGGCGTGCATCGGGATGGGCTACGAGTGGTGGCAGGACAAGCACACCCGGCACCACGCCAACCCCAACCACGCGGAGCTCGACCCCGACGTCGCCCCCCACCTGCTGGTCTGGTCCCAGGACCAGGCCCGCGCCGCGAAGGGGCTGCCCCGCCTGATGGGCCGGGCCCAGGCGTTCCTGTTCTTCCCGCTGCTCACGCTGGAGGGCTTCAGCCTGCACGTGGCGGGCGTGCGGGCGCTGGCCAACCGCTCGATCAAGAACCGCGCGCTGGAAGGCGTCCTGCTCTTCGGGCACTTCGCGGTCTATCTCACCGCGCTGTTCTGGGTGCTGCCGCCCGGCATGGCGATCGCCTTCCTCGCCGTCCACCAGTGCCTGTTCGGCGTCTACCTCGGGTCCATCTTCGCCCCGAACCACAAGGGCATGCCGATCCTGACCGGCAAGGACCGCCCGGACTTCCTGCGCCGCCAGGTGCTCACGTCGCGCAACGTGCGCGGCGGCTGGTTCACCGACATCGTGCTGGGCGGTCTCAACTACCAGATCGAGCACCACCTGTTCCCGAGCATGCCCAGCCCCCACCTGCGCCGCGCGCAGAGCGTCGTGCGGCGCTACTGCGAGGAGCTGGGAGTGGACTACCTGGAGACCGGGCTGATCGCCTCCTACCGGCAGGCACTCGCCAGCCTGCACCGGGCCGGTGCCCCCATCCGGCGTTCCCGCGCCGCCGCCTGACGGTCCGCCGGGCCGGGCCGTGCGTAGACTGCGACGGTCCGGAGCGTGCCGCGTCACGATCCCGGGCCGCCGCCGCCCCGCCGGGCAGACCGGCGCGGGCACGGCCCCCGCCGCATCCCGCCGCCTCGCCCGGTGGGCACCATCCGCACTCCCCGGCCCCCGGGAGGCCCCGCGCGGGGCCTCCCGGCATCTCCGGGACGGGAGATCAGAGGAGCATGACCGTGACCGAGTACCTCGCGCCGCCGTCCCCGCCGCCGCCCCCGGCGGACGACCTTCCGGCCCGGCTGACCCTGCTGCCGCCGGGCACGGGGCCGCACCGGCTGGACGGCACCTGGTGGCCCCGCTCCCACGACC
Organism: Streptomyces sp. URMC 129; assembly: GCF_051386415.1. NCBI lineage: Bacteria > Bacillati > Actinomycetota > Actinomycetes > Kitasatosporales > Streptomycetaceae > Streptomyces > Streptomyces sp. URMC 129. Next base: position 24,580 of record NZ_JBPQTQ010000083.1, on the reverse strand, counting down.
TCGGCCGCGAACTGCCCGCGCTCCTCGCGGCGCTGGAGGAACACTGGCCGGGCATCACCCGGGTCACGGTCAGCCGTTCCATGTGGCGGGTCCGGCCCGACAGTCTGTCCCTCGGCGACCGCGCGGTGCACATCAACCGGTCCGAGGCCACCCCCACCCCGCACACGGTCTGCCTGCTCTCCTACGGCGTCGGCCGCTGCGACCTGCTGGTCATCCCGCCCGGCGCCCCCGCTTCCGCCGCCGCCGGCCCAGCCACCGCCCCCGCCCCGGCCGCGGCCCACGCTCCGGCAGAAGCCTGACCCGGCGGTCGCCGTCGCCGTCTCAGGCGGAGCGGATCCGGTCGCGGAGGCGGCGCGCGACCTGGCCCATCAGGGCGTCGGCGGCGGGCTGGACGGCCGCGGCCACCCGCGACTCGGTCAGCACGGCCACGGCGTACGCCTGGCCGTCGGCGTGCTCCACGACGCCCACCTCGTGGCGCAGGTTGAGCAGCGTGCCCGTCTTGGACGACCAGGTGGACGCGTCGGAGGCGAAGTCCGGCGCGAGACGGTGGCGCAGCACGTTGGCGCCCATGAGGGTGCGCAGGCGCGCGGCGACATCGGGGTGGATCGCCGACGGTTCCGTCCACAGGGCCTGGAGGAGATCCACGAACGCGCGCGCCGTACCCGTGTTGGCGCGCGAGACGTCGAGCTGCGGCACCCGGTGGCCGCGCCCCGCCGTGCCCGCGTCGATCGCCAGGGCGTGGGCGAGGTGCGCGTCCGTCGCGTCGAAGCGCTCCACCGGGGTCTCGGTCAGCTCCTGCGTCAGGTGCCGGACCGCGATGCCGCGCACCCCGAGCCGGTGCAGGATCGCCGCGACCTCGGACGGCGGCGTGAGCCCGAACAGCGCGTCGGTGGCGACGCCGTCGCTGATGCAGACGCTGAGGTAGAGCAGGTCGTCCACGGCGACGCGGGCGGCGTGGCGGAACCGGCTCAGGCCGGTCGGCCCCGGCGTGGTGATCCGCCCGGGCGGCACGTCCAGCACGGTGGCGCCGTCGAGTTCGCCGAGCCGGACGCGTTCCAGCGTCGCCAGGGCGAGCGGCACCTTCACCAGGGACGCGACGGGGAACTCGATGTCCGGATCGATGCCGAGCTCGTCGCCGGTGCCCAGGTCACGGACGAGGAACGAGCCGTACAGCCCGCCGTCGCGCAGCATCTCGCGCAGCTCCCGCAGGAGCCCGTCGGCGTTCACCGGGCCGCTCCCGCGCCCGTCCCGGTGCCCAGGCACCGGGCGATGCCGTCCGCGCACCGCTCCCCGAGACGGGTCGCGTCGGCGTCCGTGTCGTCGGCGGTGGCCAGGGCGTATCCCCGGGCGAGACCGGCGGCGGCCAGTTCCCCGACGGGCCGCCAGTGCAGCCGGAGCCGCCGGGCCTGGTCGGGCGAGGTGAGCAGCGCGTCGCCGTGGCTCAGCACGTCGGCCACCGCCGAGGCCACGGTGGGGGCGACGGCGAGCTGTGCCGGGCGCAGTCCGACGGCGTCGCGCAGGCGGGTGAGGCGGTCCCGTATGTGGGGCACGTCGTCCTCGGGCTGGAGCCAGACCCGCCGGGGCCGTTGCGCGCGGTCGGCGCGGCCGGGGCGCAGGGTGTCCAGGTAGACCGGCCCGGTGCCGGGGGCGGCGGCGACCGCCAGGCCCAGCGGCACGGTCCAGGCCGCGTCGGTGGCGGGCACCGCCAGCAGGGCGGCGCGCACCTGCCGGGAGGCGACGAGGCCGGCGCGCTCGGCCGGTGCGGCGGGGCGCGGGTCGAGCCGGATGCCCTGGCCGTGCGCGTCGGCGATGAGGCGCGCGAGGGCGGCGGTCGGGCAGGTCGCCGGGACGGCGAGGCGCAGCGGCCGGTGCCGGGCGGCCTCCGCCTCGTGCTCCAGCTCGTCGGCCAGCCGCACGAGTCGCGTCGCCAGCGGCAGCATGTCCCGGCCGAACGGGGTGAGGGTGGCCGCGCGGGAGGACCGTTCCAGCAGCCGCCGGCCGAGGTGCCGCTCCAGCGCGGCGACGCGCCGGCTCGCGACGGACTGGGCCATCCGGGCCGCCGCCGCGCCGACGGTGAAACTGCCGCGCTCGCTCACGTGGACGAACGCGCGGCATGCCCCCACAAGATCCACGGACGGGCATTATGCCAAAGCGGCATGGAACCGCGCGTTCGTGACTTGGACGGCGGGGGGCCGTGGGCCGGAAGGTGGTCCCGGCCAGGGAGCTTCCCCGGCACGGGAGTCCGCGCACGTCCTTGCGAAGCCTGGAGGTTCATCCATGACGCACATGACGCACATGTCGCCCCCGACGCGACCGGCGCATCCGGCGCGGCTGACGCGCGTGCGCCGGGGCGCCGCCCGGGTGGCCGCCGTCCTCGCGCTCGTCGCGCTCCCAGCGTGCGGTCAGGACACCGGGGCCGCGCCCGGCGCGTCCGCCGATGCGCCGGGTGCGGCGTCGCCCGCGGTGCCGGAGGGGTCCACGAACCGTCGGTTCGACGAGCTGGAGCGCGAGTTCGACGCGCGGCTCGGCGTCTACGCCCTGGACACCGGCACGGGCCGGGAGGTGGCGTACCAGGCGGACGAACGGTTCGCGTACGCCTCCACGTTCAAGGCCCTGGCGGTGGGCGCCGTGCTCCGCGCGTACGGGCTGGACGGGATCGACGAGGTGATCACGTACACCTCCGACGACATCATCGACAACTCGCCCGTGACGGAGAACTTCGTCGGCACCGGGATGAGCCTGCGCGAACTGTGCGCCGCCACCCTCTGGTACAGCGACAACACGGCGGTCAACCTGCTCCTGGAGGCGATCGGCGGGCCCGACGAACTGGAGGCGGTGCTGGAGGAGTTCGGTGACGACGTCACCGAGATGGACCGGTACGAGCCGGAGTTGAGCGAGGGAACGCCGGGCGACATCCGCGACACCAGCACGCCGCACGCGATGGCCGGGAGCCTGCGGGCGTTCCTCCTCGGCGACGCGCTGGAACGGGGCGAACGCGAGCTGCTCAGGCAGTGGATGACGACGAACACCACCGGCGAGACGCTGATCGGCGCGGGCCTCCCGGACGACTGGACCGTGGCCGACAAGAGCGGCACCGCCGGGTACGGCGGGCGCAACGACATCGCCGTGGTGTGGCCGGACGACGGCGGCAACCCCGTCGTCATGGCGGTCATGAGCAGCCGCGACGAAGAGGGCGCCGAGCGCCACGACGAACTGATCGCGGAGGCCGCCGCCGTGGCCGTCGCCGCGCTGGGGCGCCGGTAGCGGGCAGGCGGCCTCAGTGGCGGGGGCGCTCGATCCGCAGGACGTCCTGGTCGTGCCTGATGACGTAGCGGCCCTCGGGGGTGCGGAAGTGGCGGCGGACGTACGCCTCCACGCTGCCGCGCGGCGGCAGCGGCGCGCCGCCGGTCCGGTCCGCCGGGACGCTCAGCAGGAAGTCCGCGACCAGCAGGGTCTCGTCCAGACAGGGGCTGCTGTAGCGCGCGGGCAGGGCGTCCAGGCGGACGTCACCGACCAGCCCGGGCGGGGCCGCGGCCAGCTCCCGGGCCAGGTCGCGTACGTCGAAGCGGCACCCGGTGAAGTGCCGGACCATGCCCATGCACGCGTTGTCGGGGTTCTGCAGGAGAACGAGGAGGAGGCCGCCGGGGGCCACCCACTCCATGACGCGCAGCACCGTCGCCGTCCACTGCTCGGGCGGAACGTAGTAGAGCACGTGGGACAGGAGCGCGAGGTCGGCGGCGACGCCCGGCTCGGCCGCGAGCACGGGATCCGGCAGGACGGTCGCGTCCGGGCAGGTCCGCTCCAGCACGCAGCGCATGGGTGCGCTGGGTTCGATGCACACGGTGTCCTCGAAGGACGGCGCGAGGTGGCGTGTCGTGGTGCCGTCGGCCGGGCCGACATCGAGGAGCACGCGCCGGTGGGTGAGCGTGTCCACCACGCGATCGAGGTAGGCGTGGGTGACGGTCTTCTCGTCGGTCCGGGCCAGGAAGCGGCCGAGGGCCAGGCGGTAGGCGTCCTCCTCCAGCCGCAGCCCCCTGGCGGGAACGGTCTCGCGTGGTGACACCACTGGTACGTCCTTCCCGGTCCGTGCGGCCGGTCGCCGCACGGGGACCACGCTGCCACGGCGCGGGCCCGTCCCGTGAGCGACCGGCGCGTGGGCACGGCGGTGCGAGGGGGCGCACGGGAGCGCGGGGCCCCGGCCCCGCCGCCGTCAGCCGCCCGTCAGCGGCCGTCGGCCGGGCGGGTGAACCAGCGGGAGATCTCGCGGGATGCCGTGCCCGGGTCGGGCGGTTCGGGACTGGCCCAGGCGACGTACCCGTCCGGCCGTACCAGCAGGCTCATGACGCCCTCCGGCGCCGACGCCGTCGTGGACGTCCCGGAGGCGGTGCGCACCGGCAGGCCGCCGAGGTCCAGGTGGGTGTAGGCGTCCCGGCCGGTGAGGTCGAGCAGGGCGAGGCGCTGGCCGCGCAGCAGCTCGGCGACGCGGGTCCGGCCGCCGTCGGTCGTGCGGAGTTCGAGGTCGGGCACCCGGTGGCCGGTCAGGGGGTGGCTGCCCGCCGGCGCCGGATACGGCACGGTCAGGCCGTTGAGGTCCTCGGCCAGGCGCCGCTGGACCTCCGGGACGGGCATCACCTCGCGCTCGAACCAGCGCCTGAACTCCACGCCCTCCGGGCTGAAGTCGAACTGCACCGCGACTTGCCGCCGGACGCTCGCCAGCAGTTCCGCGGTGACGGGGCGCCGTTCCGTCTCGTAGGTGTCGAGCAGACCGGGCACGGCGCGGCCCCGCACCGTGGCGGCCAGTTTCCAGCCGAGGTTGAAGGCGTCCTGGACGCAGAACTGCATGCCGGTGCCGCTGGCCGGATACGCGATGCGCGTGGCCTCCCCGAGCAGCACGGTCCGGCCCCGCCGCCACCGCGCGGCCATCCGGTGCGCGTCGGTGTACCGGCCCGCCCAGGTCAGCTCGTGGACGGGCAGGTCGCGGCCGAGGATGTCGCGCAGGCAGCGGCGGACCTCCTCGGGAGTGATCGGCGCGGTGCGCGCGGCACGACGCCGGTCGGCGTGGACGAGGGTGACCCGGGTGGTGCGCGGCCCGAGGGGCAGCAGCAGCGCCCAGCCGCGCTCGTTGTCGGCCATGTGCGGGCCGTCGCCGTAGGGGGAGGCGAACGGGAGGTCGGCGGCCATGCCGGTGAACGTCTCGTCCCGGCCCTCCCAGGCGATGCCGACCTGGGCGCGGACCGTGGAACGCGCGCCGTCGGCGCCGACCAGGTAACCGGCCGTCAGGGCACCGGTGGCGCCCTCCGCGGTGCGGTAGGAGACGCGGACGCCGTCGGCGCCCTGCTCGATCCGGTCGGCCGTCGTGCCGTGCCTGACCTCGGCGCCCTGCTCCCCGGCCCACTCCAGCAGCAGCCGCTCGGTGGTCCCCTGCGGCAGATACAGGCCGCCGAAGCGGGAGTCCAGGTGGCTCCAGCGCACCGGCCGCATCCCGCCCCAGATGTGCGCGGGCGCCTCGTCCCCGCCGTGCAGTTCCCGGTGCGCCGCGGTGAACCGCTCGGCGACGCCCCGCGCGTCCAGCAGCTCCAGGACGCGCGGCAGCACGGTCCCGGCCCGGGACGAGTGCACGGTCGCCGGCCGGCGCTCCAGCACGACGACCGACACCCCGGCCAGGGCCAGCTCGGCGGCCACGGCGAGCCCGGAGGGACCGCCTCCGATGACGACGACCTCGGCGTCCATGCGCGTCTCCCCCGGCAGTGTGGCGTTGCGGTGTGGCACCGGCAGGCTACGCCCTCACCGCGCCCGGGACGGAGAGGGCCCGCGCCGGGGATTCCGCCGGCGTCCGGACGCCCGGGGCGGCGGGCGGCCCCGGCCCGGGTGCCCGGTGTGGGTTGCGTGAACTCCCGCCCCGCGGCGGGCAGTCGAGGTCCCGAAACGCAGCGTGGCCCTCCCGTCACGGTGTAGCTTCGGGTCACACCAGCAGCCCCCACGGTGAGGGAGCGGACGGAGTGCGGCCGAACGGGACGGCGGAGGACGTGGACGGCGACGCGGCGGAGGAACTCCTCGACGGGCGGTTCCGCGTGGAGCCGTGGGGATCCGCCCAGCCCGGCAGGGGCGAGGTGCTCTTCGCCCACGACGAGGAGCTGGGGCGGCACGTCGTGCTGAAGCGGAGCGACCCGGGCGAGGCCCGGGCCTACGCGAAGGTCGCGCACCGGCACGTCGTCACCGTCTACAACGTCCTGACCGTCCCGCACGGCGAACGGGCCGGTACCTGGCTGGTGATGGAGCACGCGCCGAACGGCAGCCTGGCCGGGGTGACGATGACCCCGGTGGAGGCGGCCCGGGTGGGCGCGCGGATCGCCGGGGCACTGGCCACGCTGCACCGGGCCGGCCTGGTGCACTGCGACGTGAAGCCCGCCAACATCGTCGTCGACCGCGACGGCGTCCCCAAACTGACCGACTTCGACGCCGCGCACCGGCTCGGCGGCGTCGAGACCATCTCGCCCGAGCGCCCGATCTCCTACACCCGTGACTACGCCGCCCCGGAGCTGATCGGCGGCAACCCGGTCCCGGCCTCGGACGTGTTCTGCCTCGGCGCCACTCTCTACGCCCTGGTGACCGGCGTCCCACCGCGCCCCTGGGCGCACGGCGAGCCGGACGGCCCCGACTCGGGCGACCGGCGGATCGCGGCCGTCCGGGCCCGGCGCGGCAGCGTGGAGATGGCCGCGGACGTCGGCCCGCTGCGCGACACGCTGGCGGCGATGCTCGCCGCCGATCCGGACCGGCGGCCCACCGCCGCCGAGGCGCGGGCGCTGCTGCGCCGCGTCGCGCACCCGTCCCCCCGGCGGCGGGCGCTGACCGCCGCCGTCCGCCGGTGGCGTCCCGTCACGGCGGCGGCCGGTGCCGTGGCGCTGGGCGCCGCCGCCGTCGTCTGGTGGCCGGGGCAGGACCCCGCGCCGCGCTCGGTCATCGGCGACGAGCGCACCGCCGACCCATGCGCCCTGCTCGATCCGGGCACGCTCGCCCGGTTCGGGGACGTGGAACTGGACCGGGCGTACGGCAACTTCGACCGCTGCGACGCCATCGTGGACCCGGCGGGCGAGCCGCCCGTGGACGTCGAAGTGCTGTTCGACCAGGGCCCGTTCGGGGAGGGCGACGAACCCGGGGAGTTCGAGGGGGAGATCGGCATCGTGGCGCTGGACGAGGACGCCGACAGCTGCGAGCGGGGGCTGACGCTTCCCGAGGAGACCGACGACACCATCGTCGTGATCACGGTCGACTACGCGAACGAGGACGGCGCGACGGGCCTGTGCGAGATGGCCGACACGGCCGCCCGGAGCGCCGCCGCCGCGCTGGAGGAGACGCGGGCGGCCGGGGAGGAGATCCCCCGGCGGTCGTTCCCGGAGAACTCCCTGGCCCGCCTGGACGCCTGCACCCTGCTGGACGCCGACGCGCTGGCCGCCGTCATCCCCGGCGTCGACGTCACGGAGCCCGAGCCCGGGTTCGCCCACTGGAAGTGCGCGTGGTCGAGCACCAGCGACCCGCTCCGGGCGGTGGTGCGCTTCGACCAGAACGACGCGCTGAGCGGCGACGACGGCCGGCCCACCCTGATCGGCGGGCGCGACGCCTTCGTCACCCCGCTCGGCGACGGGGACGGCTCGTGCACGGTCCGGGTGGAACACCGCTCCTTCACCGGACGGCGCGGTACGGACAAGACGGAGATGCTGCGCGTGGCCGTCATCACGGAGGACCCGGGGCACGCGTCGGGCGAAGAGCTGTGCGAGACGGCCCTCACCCTCGCCACCTCGGCCACCGCGGCCCTCCCCCCGCCCTGACGGCCGGTCGGCGCCCCGCCGTCAGTACGCGGAGAGGGCCACGGGGCGCTCACTCCTCGGTGAACGCGGTGTACTCGTCGGCGGTCAGCAGGTCGGGCTCGCCCGCCGTGTCGTCCACGCGCACCTTGAACAGCCAGCCGGCCGCGAACGGCGCGGAGTTCACCAGGGCGGGGTCGTCCACCACGTTCTGGTTGACCTCGGTGATCTCGCCCGACACCGGCGCGTACAGGTCGCTGACGGACTTGGTGGACTCCAGCTCGCCGCACGGCTCGCCGCCCGTCACCGTGGCGCCGACCGCGGGGAGGTCGACGTAGACGACGTCGCCGAGGGCGTTGGCGGCGTAGGCGGTGATGCCGACCGTCGCCACGCCGTTCTCGGCGGGCGACAGCCACTCGTGCTCCTTGCTGTAGCGCAGGTTCCCGGGGTTGCTCATGGTGCTTCTCCTGGTCGGTGGCGATGGCGGTGGGGCGTCACGTCACGCCCTCACTTCTGGCGCTGGTAGAAGGGCAGGGCCACGACGTCGAACGGTTCGTGGCTGCCCCGGATGTCGACGGCCACACCCCCGGTGCCCGGCGCGGCGTGCGCCGGGTCGACGTAGGCCATGGCGATGGGCCTGCCCAGGGTCGGGGAGGGGGCACCCGAGGTGACCCGGCCGATGACGGCGCCGCCGGCGTCCACCACCGCGTACCCGGCGCGCGCGACGCGGCGTCCGCGTGCGACGAGGCCGACGAGCGCGCGCGGCGGAGCGCTCGCGGCGCGTTCGGCGGCGGCTGCCAGCCGTTCGCGCCCGACGAAGTCGCCCGGCTTGTCGAAGCGCACGACGCGCCCGAGTCCGGCGTCGAACGGGGTGGTGGCGGTGGTGAGTTCGTGCCCGTACAGCGGCATGCCCGCCTCCAGGCGCAGCGTGTCGCGGCAGGCCAGGCCGCACGGCACCAGCCCCTCGGGCCGCCCGGCCTCGGTGAGCGCCCGCCACAGCGGCTCGGCGTCCCCGGGCGCGCAGAACAGCTCGAAGCCGTCCTCGCCGGTGTACCCGGTGCGGGCGATGAGGGCGCGGCGGCCGGCGACGGTGCCGGGCAGGCCCGCGTAGTACCGCAGCCCCGCCAGGTCGGCGTCGGTCAGGCGGCCGAGGACGGTGGGGGACTCGGGGCCCTGGACGGCGATCAGGGCGTACGCGTCGCGGTCGTCGCGCACGGCCGCGCGGAATCCGGCGGCCCGGCCGGTCAGGGCGTCCAGCACGGTCCCGGCGTTGGCGGCGTTGGCGACGACGAGGTACTCGTCCTCGGCGAGCCGGTAGACGATCAGGTCGTCCAGGATCCCGCCGGCCGCGTCGCAGATCATCGTGTAGCGGGCGCGGCCCACGGGCAGCGCGGAGAGCAGGCCGACCAGCGCGTGGTCGAGGAACGCGCCCGCCTCCGGGCCGGTGACGGCGATCTCGCCCATGTGGGAGAGGTCGAAGAGCCCTGCGGAGGTCCGCACCGCCTGGTGCTCGGCCCGCTCGCTGCCGTAGCGCAGCGGCATGGACCAGCCGGCGAAGTCGGTCAGCGTCGCGCCGAGCGCGCGGTGCACCGCGTCGAGGGCGGTGGGGCGGGGGGTGCGGGCGGTGTCGTCCGTCATGGCTGGCTCCAGGATGGCGGAAGGGGGACAGGGGCGGGGCGTCCCCTCCCCATCTGTCATCGGCACCTGAGAGGTTCGCCGCGACCCTGCCGGGCGGCGCGGCTTGCACCGTGGGTGGGGCCCGTACCGCGTCGCCGGGGCCCGGCGGCGGACGGCCCGCTTTCCAGATTCGCCTTCCGCGCGCGGTATCGGGGCCTGAGAGATTCAAGGGAGGACTTGCTCCTTCGGCGCCCCGGCGGACCGGGGACTCTCCCGCGCATGGTCGAGCGGCCAGTATGTGATTGTCCTGATGTCCTGCTCGCACATCATCGCATGAACGGTCGCAGGGGTGCCGCCGGGTCATCCGGCCGGGCGGACTCAGCCGTTAGGGTGGTGACGGACGGACAGGACCGGGGAGACAAGGGGTCGACGGGGATGAGCGTGCCCAGGCCGGGGGCCGGCTACGGCGGCGGCTGGCCGAGCAACGAGCTGGAGGAGGCCCTCGCCACCGCGCTCGGCGCGCGGGACGCGGGACCCCGGCTGCTCCAGGTGCTCTCCCGCAGCTCCGTGTGGATCCCGCTGCCGGAGGGCGGCGGCCCGGAGAGCAGGTCGCTGGACCTGCCCACCATCGACCTGGGCGGTGGCGTCTATGTGCCGGTGTTCAGCTCCGCCGAGCAGCTCCACCTGGGCGGCGCCTCGCATCTGTCGTTCGCCGTCGCGCCCGCCTGGGAGTTCGCCCGCGGGCTGCCGCCGCAGGTCGGCATCGCCGTCAATCCCGGTGGCACGGTCGGCATTCCGGTGCCGCCCTCGGCCGTCGCCGAGCTGTGCCGCGCCACGCCGGGCGAGCGCACCCCGGGCGTGCCGTCCGGCGCGCGGATGCGGCTGTTCCAGCCGGACTGGCAGGAGGAGCCGGTCGACTTCCTGAGCTCCGCCTCGGCGGAGCTGTCCGCGCTGTGGTTCGTGCGGACCGCGCGCCGCGGGCTGGCCAGCGCGGAGGGCGGCCCGCCGTCCCTCTTCATCGGCGTGGAGCTGGAGGACCTGGACGAGAAGTCCCGCACCGCCGTCAACGACGCGCTCGGCCGCGCCCTGGCCGCGCGGCCCGTCGTCTGGCCGGTGCAGCTGGTTCTGCTGGATGCCGCCGATGACCCTGTGGTGGACTGGTTGCGGGAGTGCGTGCCCCCCTTCTACGCCCGGAACGCGTGAGCGCCCGGTACCCGTCCGCGTGGTCCCTGGCTTCCGGAGCCGCGGTGCCGGGCATGTGAGGGGTGGCTGACGGGCACAGGTGCATCCGAGGTGCGAGGAGGTCCGCCCCCTGTGAGTGCGGGACGAAGCGTCGAGGAGCTGCTGCCCCTGATCACGCCCGACCGGCTGGACACCTACGAGGAGCTGCTCGCCGCCCTGGCCCGGAGCGAGGTCTGGATGCTGCTGTGGCACGGCGGCCCGGGAGAGCCGGAGGCGCGGTACGGCAGTGTGGAGGTCGCGGGCCACGGCTACGCGCCGGGTGTCACCTCCGAGCGGGAGCTGGTGGCCAGCGGCTGGACGCGGCGGCACGAGGTCGTCAGCGGCCGGGACATCGCCGCCGCCCTCTACCCCGAGCACTGGGGCCTGTGGCTCAACCCGCACACGCCGGGCGGCGGGCTCGGCATCCCGTGGCTGGACCTGCGCCGGATCGCGGGCGGCCTCGACCGGCTGCCCGCCGGGCCCTTGCGGATCACCGAACCCAGCGTCCGGGCGGACGCGTTCTACGAGCGGCTCGTCGCGCTCGCCCGGCGCACGCCCGTGCTGCGCAGCCTGCGGCGGGCCTGGGTGCGGCCGGCGCTCGGCCCGGCGTACCTGGTGATCGGGCTGGACGTGGACGACCCGGGGGAGCGGACCGCGGCGGCGGTGCGGTGGATGATGAGCCAGGCCATCGAGGCCGTGCCCGCCGGGCTGCCGGTCGGCACGGTGGCCATGGCCGACGCCTACGACCCGGTGGCGATGTGGCTGCGCGCCAACGCCCGCCCGTTCTACGACCGCGACACTCCCGGCCCGCCCGCCCAGGACCCGGGCGGGCTGCGCCAGCACGGGTACGGCTACCCGCGCCCGTACTGAACCGCTGGTTTCGCGTGCCCACCGGGGGTTACCCGTCACGGTGCCGCCCCGGGCCCACGGAGGTAACCTGGCGCTCAGACTTCGCAAAAATGGACGAAAGCTCCGAAAGGGGACGCTGTATGTACGCCATCAAGAGCACGCTGCCGGACGCCACCCTCAAGATCGTCGGGGAGGCGCTCCAGGGCGCGCTGGTGGATCTCATCGATCTGTCACTGGTCGCCAAGCAGACCCACTGGAACATCATCGGTCCCCGCTTCCGCTCCGTTCACCTCCAGCTCGACGAGGTCGTCGAGACCGCCCGGAACCAGTCCGACACGGTCGCGGAGCGCGCCGCCGCGCTCGGCCTCTCGCCGGACGGCCGCGCCTCGACGGTGGCCGCGACCACGGGCATCGCGAAGGTCGCGGACGGCTGGCAGCAGGACACGCAGGCGATCCGCACCATGGTGGACGCCCTCGGCGCGGTGATCGTCCGGATGCGCGAACGGCTCGACGACGTCGGCCCGGTGGACACGGTCACGGAGGACGTCTTCATCCAGCTCACGAAGGAGCTGGAGAAGCACCACTGGATGTTCCAGGCGGAGAACGGCAGCGCCTGACGACCTGCGGGGGAGTCACGGCTTCCGCCGGACCCCGGCCCTGGGGCCCGTCCTCGAAGAGCCGCCCTGCCCGCGGTGTCCGGCACGCGCGCTCGCCGCGGTGCCGAATCGCCCGCGTACTCCCCCGGACTTTCGTCCGGGGGACCCCCATGCGTACGAGGACGATCCGGCGCCCTGCGCTCGCGCGCACCGCGGGGCTCCCTCCCGGGCCCCCCGCCTGGCGGAGCCGTGGGCGGCCGGACGCCCCCTGCGAAGACGGACCCTCGCCCGCCGCACGGGACGCGAGGGCCGGGGTCCTCCGCGCCCCGGGCCCGTCCCGCTCCGGGGTGCGCGCCGGCGCGCCGGGGCGCATGCTGGGCGCATGGCCAGAGCGCGCGTCGTCGTCTACCCGCCCACGGCGGGCGGGGGCCGGCGCGTGCGCGTCGGGGAGGAGATCCTCGGGCGGGCGCGCTCGGTCGGGGAACTGCTGGAATTCCTCCGCCGGGCCGGGCTCGACCCGGACGAGGTGGACCTGCGCGACCCCGCCCTGATCGAGTGGCGCGGCGGCGGCCCCGGCGTGTGGGAGTGACGGCTGGAGCACCGGTGCTGTCGCGGGACTCCTGCGGGGCGGAGCCGTCGGTTACGTTGAGGGCCATGTCAGCAGCACGGGAACGCCTCCTCGCGACCGCTTCGGAGATCTTCTACGCCGAGGGCATCCGCGCCGTCGGCGTCGATCGCCTCATCGCCACCTCCGGGGTCACCAAGGCGACGTTCTACCGGCACTTCCCCTCCAAGGAAGACCTCGTCCTCGCGTATCTGCGCGGCTGGGACGAGGCCGTCCGCGCCCAGGTGGAGGCCGCCGAGACCGCCCTGTCCGGACCGCGGAAGGTGGTGGACGCGCTGATCCAGGGGCTGGCCGACGAGGTGTGCGGCCCCGGGTTCCGCGGCTGCCCCTTCCTCAACGCCGCCGCCGAGTACCCGGACCCGCGCCACCCCGTCCGCCGCCTGGTCGCCGAGCACCGCGCCTGGTTCCGCGGCGCGGTCGCCGCCCTGCTGCGCGGCTGCGGCCACCCCCGCCCCGACGCCGCCGCGGCCTCGCTCGTCATGCTGCGCGACGGCGCGATGGTCGGCGGCCATCTGGACGGCGAGGAGACGCGGGAGACCCTGGTGCGCGCGGCGCGGGACGCGGTGGGCGGCTGACTCAACCCTTGTTGAACGGAAACGCCCGGACGCCGGAGGTTCAACGACCGTCACGCCCGGTGGCGCGTTAACCCCCTTGTGTGACGGAACAGGCGCTCGTACAGCTGGTATGACCGTCTGCTCGCCATCATCCCGTTCGGGGGATCTTTCATGGCCACACCACTCACCGCCGACAAGCTGCTCGACGCCCTGCGGGACGAGGGTGTCGACGTCGTCGAGTACAAGTCCTGGAGCACCAACAACCGCGACAGCGCGGGCCCCTGGGGGCCCGTCAACGGCGTGATGCTGCACCACACCGTCACCTCGGGGACGGAGTCCACCGTCGAGCTCTGCTACCGGGGCCGGGCCGACCTGCCCGGCCCGCTGTGCCACGGCGTCATCGCCAAGGACGGCACCCTGCACCTTGTGGGCCACGGCCGGGCCAACCACGCCGGCCCCGGCGACGGCGACGTCCTCGCCGCCGTCGGCGCCGAGTCGGCGCTGCCCGCCGCCAACGCGTCGGACACCGACGGCAACACCCACTTCTACGGCTGGGAGTGCGTCAACCTCGGCGACGGCGAGGACCCCTGGCCCGCCGAGCAGGTCGAGGCCGTCGTCCGCGCCTGCGCCGCGCTCTGCCGGGCGCACGGCTGGGGCAAGTCCGGCGACACCTCGGTCATCGGCCACCTGGAGTGGCAGCCGGGCAAGGTCGACCCGCGCGGCCCCGGGCTCTCGCTGGGCGAGGTCCGCGAGCGCGTCAGGGACCGGCTCGGCCACGGCGCCGACTGGAACCCCGGCACGGACTGACCGGTCCGCGCCCCGGCGCGCCCGGCCCGTCGGCACGCCCCGGGCGCGCCGCCCCGGGGGCTGGCCGGGCGTGCCGGTGAGGGCTACGGTGACCGCCATGCGGTACGAAGCACGGCACAGCGAGACGCGTGGCTGGTACGTGGTCTCCGACGAGGGGCATCTCGCCCATGTGCCCGACCCCGACACGCACCAGGTGCGCGCGGCGGTCTTCGAGCGCGAGGAGGACGCCCAGCGCTGCGCCCTGGAGCTGACCCGGCTCGGGACGCTCAGCTGACCGACCCGGCGGCCCGGCGGACCAGCGCGATGTAGTGGTCCCAGTCCCAGTGCGGCCCGGGGCAGATCCGCACCACGTCCGGCACCTCGTTGTGCCCGACGATGTGCTCCCGGTCGACCGGGATGCCGTACCGCTCGCAGATGCCCGCCACCAGCTCCGCCGACGCCTCGTACAGCGCGTCCGTCAGATACGACGGGTCGTCCGCCCACCCCTCGTGCTCGATGCCGACGCTCCGCTCGTTGAAGCCCTGGTGCCCCGCGTGGAACGCGACGTCCAGCTCCCGCGCGAGCTGCGCTATGTGCCCGTCGGAGGACCGCACCACGTAGTGCGTGCACGCGCCGTGCCCCGGGTCCTGGAAGACCCGCAGCGTGATCGGGTACGTCGCCTCCGGCATGTGGATCACGACGCGGTCGATCGGGTAGTCCCGCGGCCGGTTCGCCCGCCGGTAGTTCGCCGTGGAGGCCGGGATCCACTCCGCGCCCGGGTGGTCCACCTCGCCGTCCACGCGCGGCGCCTCGGTCCCCGAGTGCCGCCACCACAGCCGGGAGAGCGTGTCCCGCGCGGCGAACGCGCCCACGCCCGCCACCCCCGCCGCGCCGCCCGCGAGCAGGGCCCGGCGGCCCGGCCGTCCCGTGCCCGGTGTGGTGGATCGCTCGCCCATGGTCCCTCGCGTCCCCGTTCCCGTCCCCGTTCCCGTCCCCGTTCCCGTCCCCTGCGCGCACACCGTCGCCGCGCCCGCGCCCCGTCAACGCCCGCGCCCCGCGGCCGGTTCCGGACCGGCTCGTAGAATCGGCCTCACCATGCCGTACCTCGACCACGCCGCGACCACACCGATGCTCCCCGAGGCCGTCGCGGCGATGACCGCCCACCTGACCGCCACCGGCAACGCCTCGGCGCTGCACGGCTCCGGGCGGCGGGCCAGACGCGCCGTGGAGGAGGGACGCGAGACGCTGGCCGCGGCCCTGGGCGCGCGGCCCAGCGAGGTGGTCTTCACGGCCGGCGGCACCGAGGCGGACAACCTGGCCGTCAAGGGCCTGTACTGGGCACGCCGGGACGCCGACCCGCGCCGGACCCGGCTGCTGGCCAGCCCGGTCGAGCACCACGCGGTGCTGGACGCCGTGCGGTGGCTGGCCGACCACGAGGGCGCCCGCGTCGAGTGGCTGCCCGTCGACGGACACGGCCGGGTGCACCCCGAGGCGCTGCGCGAGGCCATCGCCCGGGACCCCGGGGACGTCGCCCTGGCCACCGTGATGTGGGCGAACAACGAGATCGGCACCGTCCAGCCGGTCGCCGGGCTGGCCGCCGCCGCCCGCGAGCACGGCATCCCGCTGCACGCCGACGCCGTGCAGGCCGTCGGCCAGCTCGACGTCGACTTCGCCGCCTCCGGGCTGGCCGCCGTCACCGTCTCCGGCCACAAGATCGGCGGCCCCTACGGCATCGGCGCCCTGCTGCTCGGCCGCGACTGGGCCCCGACCCCGGTGCTGCACGGCGGCGGCCAGGAGCGCGACATCCGCTCCGGCACGCTCGACGTGCCCGCCATCGCGGGCTTCGCCGTCGCCGCCGAGCGGGCCGCCGCCCGCCGCGCGGACTTCGCCCGCGAGATCGGCGCGCTGCGCGACGAGCTGATCGCGGCCGTCACCGACGCGGTGCCCGACGCGGTGCTCGGCGGCGACCCCGACCCGGCCGGACGGCTGCCCGGCAACGCGCACTTCGCGTTCCCCGGCTGCGAGGGCGACTCGCTGCTGCTGCTGCTCGACGCGCAGGGCATCGAGTGCTCCACCGGATCGGCCTGCACCGCGGGCGTGGCGCAGCCCAGCCATGTGCTGCTGGCGGCCGGCGCCGACCCCGATCTGGCGCGCGGCACGCTCCGGTTCAGCCTCGGCCACACCTCCACCAAGGAGGACGTGGCCGCCGTGGCGGAGGCGATCGGCCCGGCCGTCGAGCGGGCCAGGACGGCGGGGCTCACCTGACGCGGCCCGTACTCTGGGAGGGTGAGGACTGACACCCATACCGGCCGCCGCCTGCGCGTGCTGGCCGCGATGTCCGGCGGCGTGGACTCCGCCGTCGCCGCCGCGCGTGCCGCCGAGGCCGGGCACGAGGTGACCGGCGTCCATCTCGCGCTCTCGGCCAACCCGGCCTCGTTCCGCACCGGCGCCCGCGGCTGCTGCACCGTCGAGGACTCCCGCGACGCGCGCCGCGCCGCCGACGTCATCGGCATCCCGTTCTACGTGTGGGACCTGGCCGAGCGGTTCCGGCAGGACGTGGTGGAGGACTTCATCGAGGAGTACCGCGCCGGGCGCACGCCCAACCCCTGCCTGCGGTGCAACGAGAAGATCAAGTTCGCCGCGCTGCTCGACAAGGCGCTGGCGCTGGGCTTCGACGCCGTCTGCACCGGCCACTACGCGACCGTCGTGCACACCGCCGACGGGCGCCGGGAGCTGCACCGGGCCGCCGACCTCGCCAAGGACCAGAGCTATGTGCTCGGCGTGCTGGACGACCGGCAGCTCGCGCACGCCATGTTCCCGCTGGGCGACACCCGCTCCACCAAGGAGGAGATCCGCGCCGAGGCCGAGCGGCGTGGGCTGGCGGTGGCGCGGAAGCCGGACAGCCACGACATCTGCTTCATCGCGGACGGCGACACCCAGGGCTTCCTGGCCCGCCACCTCGGCTCGGCCGAGGGCGCCATCCTGGACGAGGAGGGCCGCCGGATCGGCACCCACGCCGGCGCGCACGGCTTCACCATCGGCCAGCGCCGCGGCCTGCGCATCGGGCACCCGGCCCCGGACGGCAAGCCCCGGTACGTGCTGGACATCTCGCCGGTCGACAACACGGTGACGGTCGGCCCCGCCGAGGCGCTGGACATCGTGGCCCTGACCGCCATCCGGCCGCGCTGGTGCGGCGCGCCCCCGGCCGGGCCCGGCGCGTACACCGCGCAGCTGCGGGCGCACGGCGGCGAGACCGCGGTGACGGCCGAGGCCGTGGGGGACGAGCTGCGGGTGCGGTTCGCGGAGCCGGTGCGCGGGGTGGCGCCGGGGCAGGCGATCGTGCTGTACGACGGGACCCGGGTGGTCGGCTCGGCCACGATCGCGGCGACCGAGCGGCCGGTCGGCGCCGTCGGCTGACGGCCGGGCGCCGTCGCCGCCCGTGGTTCAGGCGATGTCGCGGCGGCGGTTGGCCAGCACCGGGATCGTCCGCCGGGCGTGGTCCGTCTCGGCCGGGTCCACGTCCACGACCAGCAGGCCCGGTTCGGCGCCGAGCCGGGCGCGGACCTCCCCGTAGGGGGAGACCGCCATGCTGTGGCCGATGCCGGTCGGGGCGGTCGTCGCGGGCGGCTCGCCGACCGTGGCCGGGTCCGCCTGCCCGGCCGCGACCACCCAGCTCGTGCTGTCCAGCGCCCGGGCGCGCACCAGCACCTCCCACTGCTCGCGCTTGCCGGGGCCCGCGCCCCACGAGGCGGGCACCAGGATGACCCGCGCGCCGTCCTCGGCCAGGCGCGTGAACAGGCCGGGGAAGCGCACGTCGTAGCAGGTCGCGAAGCCCAGCGTCACGCCGTCGAGGTCCGCGGTGACGGCCCGTTCGCCGGGCGCGACGGTGGCCGACTCCGCGAAGCCGTAGGCGTCGTACAGGTGCAGCTTGTCGTAGTGGGTGTCCACGCCCCGGCCCGTGATCAGCAGCGTGTTCCGCACCCGCCCGTCGTCCGCCGGGGTGAACATCCCGGCCACCACCAGCACCCCGGCGCTGTCCGCGAGGGCGCGTACCCGCGTCGCCCACGGCCCGTCCAGCGGCTCCGCCACCGGCCCGAGCGGGATGCCGAAGCGGGCCATCGCGGCCTCGGGGAAGACGACGGCGTCGGCGCCCCCGGCCGCCGCCCGCGTCACCTGCTCGGCGATGACCGCCAGGTTGTCGGCGGGGGACACCCCGGACACCAGTTGGCTCGCTGCGATCCGCACGGGCTGTTCTCCTTCGCTTCTCGGCCGTAGTCCACCATGGTCGTATGGCGACACATGTGATCACGGGGGCGGGATCGGGAATCGGCGCGGCGGTCGCGCGGCGGCTGGCGGAGCGCGGCGACGAGCTGTGGCTGTGGGCGCGCGACGCGGGGCGCGCGAAGGAGCTCGCGGGGCGTTTCCCCGGCGCGCGGACGCTGGTGGGGGATCTGGCCGAGCCGGAGCGCCTGTCGTGGGCGCTCGGCCACCAGTCGCCGCCCGACCGGATCGACTCCCTGCTGCATGTCGCCGGGGTCGTCGACCTCGGCGCGATCGGCGACCTGACGCCGAGGATCTGGCAGGCGACCCTCGCGGCCAACCTGGTGGCCCCGGCCGAGCTGACGCGGCTGCTGCTGCCCCAGCTGCGGGCGGCCCGCGGGCACGTCGTCTTCGTCAACTCCGGCGCGGGCCTGCGCGCCAACCCGCAGTGGGGCGCGTACGCCGCGAGCAAGCACGGGCTGAAGGCCCTGGCCGACGCGCTGCGCGGCGAGGAGGCGGGCCACGGGGTGCGCGTCACCAGCGTCTACCCGGGCCGCACCGCGACGCCGATGCAGGAGAAGGTGCACCGGCAGGAGGGCAGGGAGTACGACGCGGACCGCTGGCTGACGGCCGACGCGGTGGCCACCACCGTCCTGACCGCCCTCGACCTGCCGCGCGGCTCGGAGATCACCGACCTCAGCGTGCGCCCGGCCGGGTGAGCGGACGGCGGCGGGGGCGCGGTGACTTACGTTGTGACCGTGACCGACACGACGGACGTGACTGAGACGTGGAAATTTCCCTGGGGCCCGGCCGCCGCCACCGGGGTCGGATCGATGCCGGGCGAGGACGCCCGGGAGGCGGCCCGGGTCGCCACGGGCGAGCTGGAGGCGTTCCCGTTCCTGCCCGAGCTGCCCGCGCGGGGACCGGGCGCCGACATGACCGGGCGCACCGCCGGGCTGCTGGCCGAGCTGTACGCGCACGTCGAGCCCAGCGGCTGGCGGATCAGCGACCGGCCGGGCCGGGACACCCGGCGGGCGCGGGCCTGGCTGCGGGAGGACCTGGACGCGCTGGAGGAGTTCACGCAGGGGTTCACGGGCGCCCTGAAGGTGTCCGCGGTCGGCCCGTGGAGCCTGGCCGCGGCGCTGGAGCGGCGCAACGGCGAGGCGATGCTGGGCGACGCCGGCGCCTGCCGGGACCTGGCGGACTCGCTGGCCGAGGGGCTGCGCGGCCATCTCGCCGAGGTGCGGCGCCGGGTGCCGGGCGCCCGCGTCGTCCTCCAGCTCGACGAGCCCTCGCTGCCCGCCGTGCTGGCCGGCCGGGTGCCCACCGCCAGCGGGTACCGCGCCCACCGCGCCGTGGACCGGGCGGTGGCCGAGGAGACGCTGCGCCGGCTGGTCGCGGTGGCCGGGGACGACCCGGTGGTGGTGCACTGCTGCGCGCCGGGGGTGCCGTTCGGGCTGCTGCGCCGGGCCGGGGCGAGGGCGGTCTCGGTGGACGCCGCGCTGCTCACCGAGCGTGACGACGAGGTGATCGGGGAAGCGGTGGAGGGCGGTGTCGCGCTCTTCGCGGGCGTGGTCCCGGGCACCGGTGCCGCGGCGGGGGCGTTGTCGGACCCGGCCGGTACTGTCGGGGGAGTCAGGTCGCTCTGGCGCAGGCTGGGGCTGTCCCCGGAGTCTCTCGCGGAGTCCGTGGCGGTCACTCCCGCGTGCGGGCTCGCGGGCGCCTCCCCGGCGTACGCGCGGGCCGCGCTGCGCCATTGCGTCCGGGCGGCGAGATCCCTCGCCAACGACCCTGAGTGATGACGGGAGACGAGACAGTGGCCGGCGAACCGTCTGTCGAGCAGCAGTCAGCAGTGCCCGCCGAGGCGCGGGAGCGGCACGCGCGGCTCGCCGAGCAGGTCGAGGAGCACCGCTTCCGGTACTACGTGAAGACGCCCGTCATCGACGACGCCGCGTTCGACGCGCTGCTGCGCGAGCTGACGGCGCTGGAGGAGGAGCACCCGGAGCTGCGCACGCCGGACTCGCCGACGCAGAAGGTCGCGGGCGCGTACGAGACGGAGTTCACCGCGGTCGAGCACCGGGAGCGGATGCTCTCCCTGGACAACGCGTTCGCCGACGAGGAGCTGGCCGCCTGGGCGGACCGGATCGCCGAGGAGCTGCGCGGCATCCCGTACCACTTCCTGTGCGAGCTGAAGGTGGACGGCCTCGCGGTCAACCTGACGTATGAGCACGGCCGGCTGACCCGGGCGGCGACCCGCGGCGACGGGCGCACCGGCGAGGACATCACGCCCAACGTCCGCACCATCGAGGAGGTGCCGGACCGGCTGAGCGGGGACGACGTCCCGGCGCTGGTGGAGATCCGCGGCGAGGTGTTCTTCCCGATGGAGCGCTTCGAGGAGCTGAACGCCCGGCTGGTGGAGGCGGGCGAGAAGCCCTTCGCCAACCCGCGGAACGCGGCGGCGGGCTCGCTGCGGCAGAAGGACCCGAAGATCACCGCGAGCAGGCCGCTGCGGATGGTGGTGCACGGGATCGGCGCCCGCGAGGGGTTCACGATCGACCGGCTGTCGCAGGCGTACGACCTGCTCAAGGCGTGGGGCCTGCCGACGGCGCGGGCCGCGCGGGTGACCGGCTCCGTCGACGGCGTGCGGGAGTTCATCGCGTACTACGGGGAGCACCGGCACGCGGTGGAGCACGAGATCGACGGCGTCGTGGTGAAGCTGGACGAGATCCCGTTGCAGGGCCGCCTGGGCAGCACCTCGCGCGCGCCGCGCTGGGCCATCGCCTGGAAGTATCCGCCGGAGGAGGTCAACACCAGGCTGCTGGACATCCGGGTCGGCGTGGGCCGCACCGGCCGCGTCACGCCGTACGCGGTGGTCGAGCCGGTGACGGTGGCCGGCTCGGAGGTGGAGTTCGCCACGCTGCACAACCAGCAGGTGGTGCGGGCCAAGGGCGTGCTCATCGGGGACACGGTGGCGCTGCGGAAGGCCGGGGACGTGATCCCGGAGATCCTGGGCCCGGTGGCGGACCTGCGGGACGGCACCGAGCGGGAGTTCGTGATGCCGGCCGAGTGCCCCGAGTGCGGCACCGGGCTGATGCCCATGAAGGAGGGGGACATCGACCTGCGCTGCCCCAACGCCCGGTCGTGCCCGGCCCAGTTGAGGGAGCGCCTGTTCTATCTGGCGGGCCGCCGGTGCCTGGACATCGACCACTTCGGCTATGTCACGGCCACCGCGCTGACCCAGCCGCTGGAGCCGGCCGAGCCGCCGCTGCGGGACGAGGGCAGGCTGTTCGAGCTGACCGTCGAGGAACTGCTGCCGATCCGGGCCTATGTGCTGGACCAGGACACCGGCCTGCCCAAGCGGGACCCGGAGACGGGCGAGCCGAAGATCGCCTCCGTCTTCGCCACCAAGGAGGGCGCCCCGAAGAAGAACACGCTGGCCATGCTGGAGGCCGTCCGGGAGGCCAGGCGCCGGCCGCTGGCCCGGATCATCGCGGGCCTGTCGATCCGGCACGTCGGCCCGGTGGCGGCGGAGGCGCTGGCCCGCGAGTTCCGGTCGCTGGACCGGATCGCGGAGGCGAGCGAGGAGGAGCTGGCCGCCACCGAGGGGGTGGGCCCGACCATCGCCGCCTCGCTGAAGGACTGGTTCGCCGAGCCGTGGCACCGGGAGATCGTGGAGCGGTGGCGGGCGGCCGGGGTGCGGCTGGCGGAGGAGGAGCGGGCCGACGCCGGTCCGCGCCCGCTGGCGGGCGTCACGGCCGTGGTCACGGGCACGCTGCGGGACTTCACCCGGGATGGCGCGAAAGAGGCGTTGCAGAGCCGGGGGGCGAAGGTCACCGGCTCCGTCTCCAAGAAGACGGATTTCGTGATCGTCGGCGAGAGCCCCGGCTCCAAATACGACAAGGCCGTGCAGCTGAAGGTGCCGGTGCTGGACGAGGCGGGCTTCGCGGTCCTGCTGGAGCAGGGGCCGGACGCCGCCCGGGAGCTGGCTCTCGTTCCCGAGGAGGGGCCCGCTTCCTGACGCTCCGGCACCCGCCGCCCGGGGCGCCCCGGTCCAACGGCATATGCCAAAGAAATATGAAGATATGAAAGGCTGTCAGTGGCCGGGAAGGTTCCCTGCCGCACACGGCCCCCGGCGGCCTAGGGTGGGGTGGTGCGCCCGCCCCGGGCGCGGGCGAATCCAGCCGTGAGAGGGACCCCGCATGCAGTCAGCCCGCCAAGGGAGACCGACCACCCCGCGTGGTCCCGGCGGTCTGTACCGGTATCTCGGACCCGCCATCCTCGCCGGAGCCGGTATCGCGTTCCTCATCGGTGTGATCCGCGTCCTCGCCGAGGGACGCGCGCTCTTTCCCGGCGAGCGCGCGGGCTGGGGCTTCGCGCTCCTCACCGGTCTCGTCGTCGCGCACCTGGTCGCCGTGGGCCGCGACCGCTGGTGGGGCGGCAGCCCCTCGGGCGCCGCGCTCGCCCTGGCGATGCTGCTGCTCTACGGCTGGGTGCCGGCCGCGCTGGTCAGCCTCTCCGTGGTCACCCTGGTCGGTGCCGCCCGCCGCGACCGCTGGCCGGACGCGCTGCTGCACGGCGCCATCGACATGCTCGGCGTCGGCGCCGCGGCGCTCGCCCTGGCCGCCTGGGGCACCCGGCCCAGCGTCGAGCATCCCTGGGAGCCCGTCGACTGGCAGACCTCGACCCTGCCCCAGCTCCTCCTGGGCGCCTGCGCCTACCTGGCGATATCCCGCACCCTGCTGTGGCTGAGCACCACCCCGCCCGGCGGCCTCCCCTCGCTGGCCGGCACCGCCCTCCTCCGGCAGGGCCTGGTCGCGGTGGCGCTGCTGTGCATAGCCCCCCTCGTCGTCGTGGTCGCGGTCGACAAGCCCGTGGTGCTGCCGCTGTTCGCGGTGCCGCTGATAGCCCTCGACTCCTCGTTCTGGATGGCCCGCGCCCGCGACGAGGACCAGCTCCTCGATCCCCTCACCGGGCTGCGCAACCGGCAGTGGCTGCTGGAGCGGACCAGGACCGCGCTCAACGAGGCCGCCGTCACCGGCGACCGGGCCGCCCTCGTCCTCATCGACCTCGACAGCTTCCGCTCCGTCAACGACACCCTCGGCCACCTCACCGGCGACCGGCTCCTCCTCCAGATCGCCGACCGCATCCAGCGGGACCTGCCCCGCGACGCGGAGGTCGCCCGCCTCGGCGGCGACGAGTTCGCCGTCCTGCTGCCCCGCGTCGCCTCCGCCACCAGCGCCCAGCGCGCCGCCCGCGCCATCATCGGCTCCCTCGGCGCCCCGCTCGACCTCGACGGGCTGACGCTCGTCGTCGAGGCCAGCGCGGGCGTCGCCGTCTTCCCCGAGCACGCCCCCGAGGGCGAGGGCCTGCTCCGCCGCGCCGACGTCGCCATGTACGCCGCCAAGCGCGACCGCAGCGGCGTCGAGGTCTACGACGCCAGCCGCGACGGCAACACCCCCGACCGGCTCGCCCTCCTCGGCGACCTGCGCCGCGCCCTCGACGTGGGCCAGGTCGAGCTGCACTACCAGCCCAAGGTCGGCTTCGACGGCGTCGTCACCGGCCTGGAGGCCCTGGTCCGCTGGCACCACCCGGACCGCGGCCGGGTCCCCCCGGACGAGTTCATCGCCATCGCGGAGACCTCGGGACTGATGCCCCGCCTCACCGAGTACGTGCTGGAGACCGCGCTCGGCCAGGTCGCCCGCTGGCGCGCCGCCGGCCTCACCGTCCCCGTCGCGGTCAACGTGTCGCCCCGCGACGTCTACACCCCCGGCTTCGCCGGCGCCGTGGCGGCCCGGCTGGCCCGGCACGGAGTCCCCGCCGGCTCGCTCCAGCTGGAGATCACCGAGCACGTGATGCTGGAGGACCCGCAGCAGGCCGCCGACACCCTCGCCGGGCTCACCGGCCACGGCGTGAAGATGTCGCTGGACGACTTCGGCACCGGATACTCCTCGCTGGTCCACCTCCGCCGCCTCCCGGTCAGCGAGCTGAAGATCGACCGGTCCTTCGTGGCCCGCCTCGCCGTCGACAGCGAGGACGCCGAGATCGTCCGCTGCACGGTCGAACTCGCGCACTCCCTCGGCCTCGTGGTCGTGGCCGAGGGCGTCGAGGACGACGAGACCTGGGAGCGGCTGCGCGACCTGGGCTGCGACGCCGTGCAGGGCTGGCTGGTGGCCGCCGCCATGCCGGCCGCCGAGACCACCGCCTGGCTGCGCGCCCGCGACGGCGCCGCGCACCACCCCAGCACGGTCGCCATCACCGGCCCGCCCGCCC
>NZ_JBPQTQ010000082.1:0-27400 GCF_051386415.1 Streptomyces sp. URMC 129 | reverse complement strand
CCCTCCGGTTCCCCCGCTCCCCTTCCCCTCGGGCTCCCCGCTTCTCAGGCGACCAGCTCGCCGAAGGACTCCTCCACGTCCTGGCCGAGGCTGAGCGTCCTGTCCTCGCGCAGCCGGCGCAGCGTGCGCCATATGCTGCTCTTCACCGTGCCGACGCTGATGTTGAGCGTGTCGGCGATCTCCGGGTCGGTGCGTCCCTCGTAGTAGCGGAGCACCAGCATCGTGCGCTGCTGCTCGGGCAGCCGCGCCAGCGCCTGCCAGAGCACGGTCCGCAGCTCGGTCCCGCGCATCGTGTCCTGCTCACCGGGCGCCTCGGGCAGTTCCTCGGTCGGGTACTCGTTGAGCTTCCGCCGCCGCCAGGCGCTGATGTGCAGGTTGGTCATCGTCCGCCGCAGGTAGCCGCCGACCGCCGCCTTGTCGCTGATCCGGTCCCAGGCGCGGTACGTGGACAACAGCGCGCTCTGCAGCAGGTCCTCCGCCTCGTGCCGGTCACCGGTCAGGTGGTACGCCGTGGCGTACAGGGAGGCGCGGCGCTCGCGCACGTAGGCGGTGAACTCCGCCTCCGTGCCCCCCTGGCGCCGCACGCCCCCGGCACGTCCCCCCCTCGCGTCCACCACCGCGGTCAGGTGCGGTGAACGCTGCTGCCCGATGCCGCGCCGGCCCCCCAGCCGGTGCGCGGCCCCGGACTTCTCCCCATACCGGACGGGAACCATCCCGGCGGTCTGGCGCGTCTCACTCGCCGCCGAACCGGTGACGCCGTGCACTGCGCTCATCCCGCTTCCCCCTCGTGAAGACCGTCCGTCCCTTGCGCTGGGCAATACACTGCCGGGCCAGTTTCATGACGCGGTCCTCCGTCTGTCACAGCGGTGTCACAGCGACCGCGCCCCCGGCGCCGGAGCCCGCGGGCTGACGCGGACGCTTCAATCGACAGAGAGTCGAACTCCGCCCGGTCCATAGGACACAATGACCCGCGTGGCTTTCCTGTTGCTGATCGAGGACGACGAGGCGGTGCGGACTGCCCTGGAGCTGAGCCTGACGCGCCAGGGGCACCGTGTCGTGACCGCCGCGACGGGTGAGGACGGCCTGAAGCACCTGCGGGAACAGCGGCCCGACCTCATCGTGCTGGACGTGAACCTGCCCGGCATCGACGGGTTCGAGGTGTGCCGCCGCATCCGCCGCACCGACCAGCTCCCGATCATCCTGCTCACCGCGCGCAGTGACGACATCGACGTCGTCGTCGGCCTGGAGTCCGGCGCCGACGACTACGTGGTCAAGCCGGTGCAGGGCCGGGTCCTCGACGCCCGCATCCGCGCGGTGATGCGGCGCGGCGAGCGGGAGTCCAACGACTCGGCGACGTTCGGCGCGATCGTCATCGACCGGGCGGCCATGACCGTGACGAAGAACGGCGAGGACCTGCAGCTCACCCCCACCGAGCTGCGCCTGCTGCTGGAGCTGAGCCGCCGCCCCGGCCAGGCCCTGTCCCGGCAGCAGTTGCTGCGCCTGGTGTGGGAGCACGACTACCTGGGCGACTCCCGCCTGGTCGACGCGTGTGTACAGCGGCTGCGCGCGAAGGTCGAGGACGTGCCCTCCTCGCCGAAGCTCATCCGCACCGTGCGCGGTGTGGGATACCGGCTGGACGCGCCCGCGTGAGCGATGCCGCGGAGGGCCGGGTGCGCGGCTGGCTGCGCCGCCTGCTGCGGCTGACCAGCCTGCGGCTGCGGCTGGTGACCGTGTTCGCCGTGGTGGCGCTGGTCGCCGCCGTCTCGGTGTCCGGCATCGCGTACTGGCTGAACCGGGACGCCGTGCTGACCCGGGCGCAGAACGCGGCCCTGCGCGACTTCCGCGACTCCCTCGGCGACCAGGCGAGCGCCCTGCCCGAGGCCCCGAGCTGCGACGATCTGCGCGGGATGGCCCGGGACGTCGCGAACACGACGCTCGACTACGACGTGGTGCTCGTGTCCGACGGGGACGACGGCCTGATATGCACCGCCGAGTCCGATCCGTCGATGTTCACGCTGGAGACCGTCCCCGACTCGCTGATGGACGCGGTGCGCGAGCCGCGCGACGACGACGGCTCCGCGACGTACCACATGTACTGGCAGCGGATCACGCTGCGCGGCGACCCGTATCTCATCGGCGGCGGGCAGGTGATGGACGGCGGCCCGACCGGGTACATGCTCGCCTCGCTGGCCCCGGAGCGCGACGACCTCAACTCGCTGGCCTGGTCGCTGGGGATCGCCACCGCCCTGGCGGTGATCGGCTCGGTGCTGCTCGCCCAGGCCGCCGCCACCATGGTGCTGCGCCCGGTGCAACGGCTCAGCGACGCGGCCCAGCGACTGGGCGACGGCGAGCTGGACACCCGCCTCCAGGTGCGCGGCGCCGACGAACTGGCCGAGCTGACCCGCACCTTCAACCACGCCGCCGCCTCGCTCGAACGGCGCGTGCAGGACCTCAGCGCGCGCGAGGCGGCCAGCCGCCGGTTCGTGGCCGACATGTCGCACGAGCTGCGCACCCCGATGACGGCGATCACCGCGATGACCGAGGTGCTGGAGGACGAGGTCGACAACCTCGACCCGATGATCGCGCCCGCCGTGCAGCTCGTCGTCAGCGAGACGCGCCGGCTGAACGACCTGGTGGAGAACCTGATGGAGGTCACGCGCTTCGACGCGGGGACCGCCCGCATGGTCCTGGACGAGGTGGACATGGCGGACCAGGTGACCGCCTGCATCGACGCCCGCGCCTGGCTCGACGCCGTCCAGATCGACGCGCCGCGCGGCGTGATGGCGCTGCTCGACCCGCGCCGCCTCGACGTGATCCTGGCCAACCTCATCGGCAACGCCCTCAAGCACGGCGGGAGTCCGGTGCGGGTCACGATCGCCGAGCGGGGCGCGGAGGTGGTGGTCGAGGTCGCGGACCAGGGGCCCGGCATCCCGGAGGAGGTCCTGCCGCACGTCTTCGACCGGTTCTACAAGGCCAGCGCGTCCCGGCCGCGCTCGGACGGCAGCGGGCTCGGCCTGTCGATCGCGCTGGAGAACGCCCACCTGCACGGCGGCGACATCGAGGCGCGCAACGCCCCGGACGGCGGCGCGGTGTTCACCCTGCGGCTGCCGCGCGAGGCCCGGCTGCCGGCGCAGGCGCAGCGCCCGAGGAGCGAGGAGAGCCACCGGACGGCGGGCACGGCGGAGGGGGAGGCCCGGTGAGCCGCCCCCGTTCCGCCGCGCCGCTCGCCGCGGCCGTCATCGCTGTCGCCGCCGTCACCGGCTGCGGCATCAGGGCGACGGACGTCCCGGTGGACGCGGGCCCGGCGCCGACCCGGGCCAACTGCGACCAGCCCGGCGGGGCCACCGGCGAGGGCGGCACCGAGATCTACCTGGTGTGCGGCTCGCGCGTGCAGGCCGTGCACCGGCCGGTCGAGATCTCCGGGGACGGCTCGGACACCGACCGCGCGACCGTGGCCGAGGCGCTGCTCGCCGAGCTGCGGGCCGATCCGTCGCCGGAGGAGCAGACGGCGGGCCTCAGCAGCGAGGTCCCCGCCGGTCTGGAGGTGTCGGTGGCGGACGAGCCGGTGCTCGCGCTGCGCCTGAGCCTGCCGCCGAGCGACCTCTCACGGGTCGGGCTGGCCCAGATCGTCTGCACCTTCGCCCACCACGAGGTGCTCGGCAGCCCCGGCGACACCGTGCTGCTGGGCGGGCCCACCGACTCCTCGCCGAGCCAGCCGCGGATGTACTCCTGCGCGACGGCCATGCGGACCGCCCCGGAGTCCGCGCAGGTGCCGATCGGCCCGCCGTAGCCGCGGGCCGGGAACCGGGTCCGTCGCGCCGGGCGTCCTGATCGTCGTGCGGCATCATCCTGCGGGCTCGCCAGGGCCCGGCGTCCACCCGAGACTGCGGGTGACGGCTCTCGTTCTCCTCACCGCGTACCTGGCGTGCGTCACGTGGCTGGCGCTGCGTCCGCTGGAGGTGCTGTGGGTGTCCCCGGCGAACCTGGAGCCGTTCGCCACGATCCGCGCCGACATCGCCCGGGGCCCGGCGGAGGCCGCCCGCGCGATCGGCGGGGGGCTGCTGCGGCTGGCCCCGCTCGGGGTGCTGCTGCCGCTGCTGGGCCGGCGGCTGGGCGGTCCGCGGGTCACCTCGTTCCTGCGCACGGTCTTCGCGGGCGGGATGCTCTCTCTGACGCTGGAGTTCTGGCAGTCGCAGCTGCCGAGCCGGGTCGCGGACGTGGACTCCGTCATCCTCGACACCCTCGGCATCGCCCTGGCGCACCTGATCGGCTACGGGCCGCTGCGCGCCGCCGCCCGCGGGTCGCGCGCCGGGGCCTCGCGCCGGGCGGCCCGGGTTTGCCCGCACCTGCTGCGGCGGCGTCCCGGGGGCCACGTCCACCAGGCCCGCCGCGTCTGGGCGACCCTGTCGCAGCCCTGAGTCGCGGCCCTGACAGGCGACGAGGGCCGCGCCCCGCGAGATCGTCGCGGGGAGACGGCCCTCGTGCTGCCTGCCTGCCCTGCCTGCTCAGCTACCGAGGTGGAGGCTGCCGAGCAGGTCGTCCGTGGGGACCCCCAGCTCGGAGGTCGGGTTGATCGGCATGCCGCCCAGCAGCTCGGTGGCCGGCTTGAGCAGATCGTCGCCGGTGGCGGCGGAGGTGGTGTGCGACAGCGTCTGCTCGGCGACCGGGAGGGCGTCGGTCTCCCCGGTGAGCACGTCGGTGCCGGTCCTGACCACCTCGCCGCTGTCGCCCGGCAGCTTGTCGGCCGTCTCGTGCAGCGGGAGGGTGTTCACCACGTCGCCGGTGGTCTGCTTGACGTCGTCGGTGACCGAGGCGGAGGCGGTGCCCGCCGCGGCGGCCACGATGGCGGCGCCGAGAGCCGCGACGCCGAGGGTCTTCTGAGTTGCCTGCTTCATCAGTAACTACGTCCTTTGTGGGTTTCGAGCGGCGAGCCGAAGGTAACCACGGCCGGGCCGGTGCCGCAATGAATCGAAAAGCGCGCCGCCGCCCGTAACCCACCGGCCGGATTCGTCGTACCGGGCGCGGAAAGGAACTGCCGTGCCCGGCAACCACGCAGGTCAGAGCGGTCCCGGACCGCCGCTGCCAAACAGCCATTCGGAGCGTAGCGCCGCATATCCGGGCTTGATCACGTCATTGATCATCGCCAGACGTTCATCGAAAGGAATGAACGCGGATTTCATCGCATTGACCGTGAACCACTGGAGGTCGTCCAGCGTGTACTGGAATGTCTCGACCAGGTGGGTGAATTCGCGGCTCATGCTCGTGGCGCTCATCAGCCGGTTGTCCGTGTTGACCGTGGCCCGGAAGTGCAGCCGCCGCAGCAGGCCGATCGGGTGCTCGGCGTACGAGGCCGCCGCGCCGGTCTGGAGGTTGGACGTCGGGCAGAGTTCGAGCGGGACGCGCTTGTCGCGGACGTACGCGGCGAGCCGTCCGAGCTTCACGGAACCGTCCTCGGCGACCTCGATGTCGTCGATGATCCGCACCCCGTGGCCGAGCCGGTCGGCGCCGCACCACTGCAACGCCTGCCAGATGGACGGGAGTCCGAACGCCTCGCCCGCGTGGATCGTGAAGTGGTTGTTCTCCCGCTTCAGGAAATCGAACGCGTCCAGGTGACGGGTGGGCGGGAACCCGGCCTCGGCACCGGCGATGTCGAAGCCGGCCACGCCCTGGTCCCGGTAGCGGTTGGCGAGTTCGGCGATCTCCAGGGCCCGCGCCGCGTGCCGCATCGCGGTCAGCAGCGCGCCGACCCGGATGCGCCGGCCCTCGGCGGCGGCCCGCCGTTCCCCTTCCCGGAAGCCCTCGTTGACCGCCTCGACGACCTCCTCCAGGGTCAGCCCGCGCTCCAGGTGCTGCTCGGGGGCGTACCGGACCTCGGCGTAGACCACGCCGTCCGCCGCCAGGTCGAGCACGCACTCGGCGGCGACCCGCGCCAGCGCGGGGGCGGTCTGCATCACGCCGCAGGTGTGCGTGAACGTCTCCAGGTAGCGCACGAGGGAGCCGGAGTCGGCGGCCTCGCGGAACCACGTGCCCAGGCGCTCGGGGTCGGTCTCGGGCAGCCGGTCGTAGCCCTGTTCGCGGGCGAGTTCGACGATGGTGGCGGGCCGCAGCCCGCCGTCGAGATGGTCGTGCAGCAGCACCTTGGGGGCGCGCCGGATCTGGTCCTCGCTGGGCGGTGTCTCACTCGGGGTCACGTCGGCACTCTAACCCCTACGCGCGTAGAGAAACCGGTGGACGCCGGGCCGTTGCCGGGCGTCCGGATCGCCTCGGGCCAGGCCGCCGGCGCCGATGGCCAGGTGGAGCACGCCGAAGGCGAAGGGGACGGTCTGCTCGACGGCGCCCGGCCCGGTGTACCGGCGGGCGGCGCCCCCGCCGCCGTCGGCGTCGCGGTCGCCGCCGCGGTCGCCGCCCAGGTGGCGCCACTCGGCGGTGAAGACGGCCACGGGCAGCCGGGTTTCGAGGTCGTGGATGACGGCGATCTCGGCGCGGTTGAGGTCACGGTAGCCGCGGAGCCGGAGCCACCAGGAGACCGAGAGGACCACCCCCACGAGGGATATCGCCGGCGTCACCCACCGGGCCAGGTCGCGCGGGGTGGTGAGGGACAGCCCGAGGACCGAGGCGAACGCGGTCCGGACGGTGAGGTGGAAGGCGTTGGCCGCGCCCCGCTGCGCGGAGACCCGCATCACCGCCTCGACGGCGAGTCTGTACAGCTCCAGGATCTCCTCCCGGTCCGCGTCGCCCCCGCCGGCCGCCGCCATGGCCCCACCTCCTCGCGGACGATCCCCTCACGGCGACACGGGGGACGGGCCGCCGGGGCGTGCCTTGCGGGGGCGTGCGGCGGGCCTTGCCGGGGACAGATGAAAACGATTATCGTGAGGATCCTGCGGTGCACCGTGGCGTGGCTGCTGGCGCGGCGCCACGGGCATCGCCTTCTTCCCCGGTCACGCCTCCGGCCGCTCCCGCGCCGTCCGCGCCTCCGCCTGCACGGGCGGCGTGGCCGGTGCGGCGGGCGCGCCGAGCAGGTGCCCCCTGCGGCTCAGCAGGAACCGCTTGAAGTCCGCCACCGGCCGGGTGTCGGGCCGTCCGGCCATCCACGCGACGCCGATCTCCCGCACCGCCCGCGGCGCGGTGACGGTCAGGTCGCGCACGCCGGGCCTGGGTGTGGCCGGCGGCGGCAGCAGCGCGACGCCGAGCCCGGCCGCGACCAGGCCGCGCAGCGTCTCCGGCTCCTCGCCCTCGAACGCGACGCGCGGCCTGAACCCGGCCCGCTCGCACAGCGCCTCGGTCAGCCGCCGCAGACCGTAGCCGGGCTCCAGGGTCACGAACGGCTCCTCGGCGGCCTCGGCGAGCCGGATGCGGCGGCGGGCGGCGAGCCGGTGGTCGGCCGGGACGACGAGGAAGAGGCGCTGGTCGTCGAGGCGGCGGGTGACCAGGTCCGGCTCTTCGGGGATGGGGGAGGTCAGGCACAGGTCCAGCTCACCGGCCCGCATCCGCTCGATCATGTCCTCGCCGTAGCTCTGCACCAGCGCGAACCGGACGCGCGGGTGGTCCACGCGGAAGGCGCGCAGCAGCCCCGGCACGGTTTCCGGTCCCATTGTGTGCAGGAAGCCGAAGGCGACCTTGCCGGCCGCCGGGTCGGCGTCGGTGCGGACGGCCTCGGCGGCCCGCTCCACCTCGCCGAGGGCGCGTTCGACGGACCGCGCGAAGGAACGGCCCGCCGGGGTGAGGGAGATGGCGCGACCGTGCCGGGCGAGCAGCGCGACGCCGAGGTCGGCCTCCAGCCGGGCCATGGCGCGGCTGAGGGTGGACTGCGGAACGGACAGGTCGCGGGCGGCCTGGGTGATGTGCTCGTGGCGGGCGACCCCCGCGAACCAGGCGAGGCGCGGGGTGAGCAGCGCGGCCCAGGAATGGGGCGAAACGTCCGCTGCGCCCGCTGTGACGGAAGAGTCTTTTCCGTTGCCCGGAGATGACACACCCGCCCCTTAGCTCCGCTGATGCATGGATGGAACGATTATGACCCGGTCATGCATTGGACGCATCAAACGCGCCGCCCTACGTTAAATGCATGCCCACAGCAACTACTGGGGCTCACGCCACCGCGAGGGCCTCCGCCACGCCGCAGCCGTCCGCGTCCACCACCTCCGCCGACTCCACCCGCTCCGCCACGCGCCACCCCGTCCACCGGCGGATCAACCTGGCGCTCTTCGCCATCGGCATGGCCACCTTCGCGATGCTCTTCTCCACCCAGGCGCTGCTGCCGGACATCGCCGCGACCTACGGCTCCGACCCCGGCCCGGTGAGCTGGACGGTCTCCGGCACCACCATCGGGCTGGCGCTGGCCGTGCTGCCGCTGAGCGTGCTCTCCGAGCGGTTCGGGCGACGGCGGATGATGACGGCCTCGGTCGCCGCGGCGGTGGCGCTGGCGGTGGTGATGCCGTTCGCGCCGGACCTGCGGACGCTGATCGCGCTGCGGGTGGTGCAGGGCGCGGCGATCGCGGGCATACCCGCCTCGGCCGTGGCGTACCTGGCCGAGGAGCTGCCCGCGCGGGCCACGGTCGGCGCGATCGGCCTGTTCATCGCGGGCAACAGCGTGGGCGGGATGTCCGGCCGGGTGCTGACCGGCTGGGTCGCCGAGAGTTCCGGCTGGCGCGCGGCGCTGGCCGCGGTGGCCGTGCTCGGACTGCTGTCCGCCGTGGCCTACCGCGTCCTGCTGCCCCCCGCGCGGAACTTCACGCCGGCGCCGCTGCGGCCCCGCCTGGTGCTGCGCACGGTCGCGGGTCACCTGTCCCGGCCGCTGCTGCTGCGGCTGTACGGGATCGGGATGCTGCTGATGGCGGCGTTCAGCGCGACGTACACGGTGATCGGCTTCCGGCTGGTCGAGGAGCCGTTCGGGCTCTCGGCCGGGCTGGCCGGTTCGGTCTTCGTCATCTACCTGGTGGGCACGGTGTCGTCGTCCGCGACCGGGCCGCTGATGGAGCGGCTGGGCCGACGCGGCGCGCTGTACGCGGCGATCGGCACGGCGGCGGCCGGACTGGCGCTGAGCCTGGTGGACCACCTGGCCGCGGTGCTGGTGGGCCTGGTGCTGATCACCGGCGGCTTCTTCTTCGGCCACGCGGTGGCCTCGGGTTCCGTCAGCCGGAGCGTGACGAGCGGCAAGGCACAGGCGTCGGCGCTGTACCAGGTGGCGTACTACGTGGGCGCCAGCTTCGGCAGCACGGTCGGCGCGGTGATCTTCAACGCGGCGTCCTGGGCCGGGCTGGTGGCGTTCGGGCTGACCGCCCTGCTGACGACGGCGGCGATCACGCTGTACGCCACCCGTCAGGCCCGCGCCGAGCGGCGCCGGGGCGTCACGGCCGTCACCGCGTGAACCGGGCGCCGGGGGCCGGTGCCCGCCGCCCACCGCCTTGCGCGATCGGCGGGGGTGAGTATTTACTTACCCCGAGGGGTAAGTGAGTGCTCACCCACCCCGCTCGCTCTCCCATTGGTCTGGATTCGAGGAGGAACCAGCCGTGACGCCGAACGCGCCCCGCCAGCCGCATGTCGAGTTCTACACCCGGAACGGCCTGGCCGGACCGGCGGCTTCCGTCCACCGCGACCAGTACACCCCGCCCTACACCCGGGTCCGGGGCAACTACGCCCCCCACCGGGTCAACCTCAACCACCTCGCCGACGACGTCTGGCACGAGCGGCGCGGGCTGCCCGTTCCGGTGCTCACCGGCGAGGGCGTCAGCATAGAGAGCAGCTGGCGCGTGGAGCCGATGCCGTTCGCCCTGCGGAACGTCACGGCGGACGAGCTCCACTTCGTGCTGCGCGGCAGCGCGCGGCTGGAGACCGACTTCGGCGTCCTGGACCTGCGCGCCGGGGACTTCGTGCTCCTGCCCCGGGCCGTCACCTACCGGCTGACCGCCGTCACGCAGGCGCTCCACGAGATCATCGTCGTCACGGACGAGGCGCTGGCGTTCCGCACCGACGACCGGCCCCGGGTGCTGGACACCCGGCGCACCGTGGACATCCCGGCGCCGCAGGGCCCGCCGGCCCCGGTGGCCGACGAGTTCGAGGTCGTCATCCGGCACGGCCGCGAGCTGACCTCGTACTTCTACGACTACGACCCGATGGCCTGCCTGAAGACGGACGGCGAGCCGGTGGTGCGGCGGTTCAACATCCGGGACGTCCACCAGGCCACCGTGGGCACCGGCGAGGCCGCCCTGCCCGTCTGCCTCCTGGCCGACGACGGGGACCTGACCCGGCTCTACTCGGTGGGCGGACGCGGCGTGGAGCGCCCGCAGATCCACCGCAACGCTGACTACGACGAGGTCATCCTCTATGCTGCGGGCCCCGGTGCGTTCGGCTCGGTGAACCAGGCCGGGACGATGATGTGGACGCCCAAGGGCCTCACCCAGCAGGGGCCGGAGGGCGAGCCGGGCAAGGGCTTCCAGGCGTGGATGCTGGAGACGCGGTCGCCCCTGACCCTGGCCCCGGCGGGGCGGGAGGTCGCGCGGCTGATGGAGACCGGCTCGTTCAGCCTGTACCGGCAGCCCCGGCGGAACCCGCTCCTGTGAGACTCGTTCCCCGCGCTTCAGGGGACCGTCCTCCCCCGGGAGGAGCGGAAGCGCGGGGAACGACCTCCCGCCGCCCGCGGGCGGCGCGCCCGCACCCACGTGTCGCTCCCCCGGAAGGAACCCCGCCGCGTGTCTCTCCCGTCTCCGGCCCCCGTCGCCACCCGGGTCCGCATCCTCGACGCCGCCGAGGGGCTCATGCGCACCATCGGCCTGGCACGCACCACCACCAAGGCCATCGCGCAGGCGGCGGGCTGCTCCGAGGCGGCGCTCTACAAGCACTACGGGAGCAAGGAGGAGATCTTCGTCCGGGTGCTCCAGGAGCGGCTGCCGCACATCGGGCCGCTGCTGGCGGAGCTGACCGAGGACCCGGGCGACCGCGGCCTGGCCCAGTGCCTGGCCGAGATCGCCGAGCACGCCGTCGAGTTCTACCTGTCGGTCGGCTCCATCTCCTTCTCCCTCTTCGCCGAGCCCGCCCTGCTGCGCCGGCACCGCGCGGCGCTGCGCGAGATGAACACCGGCCCGGAGGAGCTGCTGCGCGCGCTCACCGCCTATCTGCGCGGCGAGCGTGCCCGGGGCCGGGTCAGCGGCGGCGCCGACCCGGCCGCCACGGCGGCGCTGCTGCTGGGCGCGTGCTTCCAGCGGGCGTTCCTGCACTGCTTCTGGGAAGAGGAGCCGCCGACGCCGCTCCACGAGTTCGCCGCGACGCTGGCCGAGACGCTGCTGACCGGGATCAGGGCCTGACGGTTTCCCCGGGCGCACCGGTGACCGCGGGCGCCCCGGGCGTGCCGGGGGCGCGGCCGAACGCGGCGCGGTAGGCGCGCGGCGTCAGGCCGGTGCGGCGGGACAGGTGGCGGCGCAGCGAGTCGGCGGAGCCGATGCCGCTGCGGTGGGCGATGTGGTCCATCGGCAGATCCGTCGTCTCCAGCAGCTCCAGGGCCCGGTCCAGCCGCCGGTGCAGCAGCCACTGGAGGGGGCTGAGCCCGGTCTCCGCCCGGAAGCGGCGGGTGAGGGTGCGGACGCTGGTGCGCGCGTGCCCGGCGAGGTCCGCCAGGGACAGCGGCCGGTCGAGCCGCCGCAGCGCCCACTCGCGGGTGGCGGCCAGCGACAGCCCGTTCTCCGGCGGCACGGGCGCCTCCACGATCTGGGCCTGCCCGCCCGGCCGCATGGGCCCGGCCACCAGCGTGCGGGCGGCCCGGGCGGCCACGGCGGCGCCGAGGTCGGCGCGGATCAGGTGCAGGCACAGGTCCACTCCGGCCGAGCCACCCGCCGAGGTCAGCACCTGCCCGTCGTCCACGAAGAGCACGTCGCCCACCAGGTCCACGTCGGGGAACCGCCGCCGGAACTCGTCGCTCAGCGTCCAGTAGGTCGTCGCCGCGCGCCCGTCCAGCAGCCCGGCCTCCGCCAGGACGAACGCGCCCGAGCAGATCGACGCGATCCGCCGCCCCGCCGCCGCGGCCTCGCGCAGCGCGTCGAGCACCCGGGGGTCGGTCTGCTCGCGCTCGCCGATGCCGGTGACGATCACCGTGTCCGCGTCCGCGATCACGCCCAGGTCGTGCGGAACGACGACCTCCAGGCCGCCGATCCCCCGGACGACGCCCGGCCGCGCGGCGCAGACCCGCACCTCGTACGCGGGCCGGCCGTCGAAGACCAGCTCCCCGAACACCAGCCCGGGGATGGCGAGATCGAACGCCGTCACCGGCGGAACGGCGACGACGGCGACGCGACGCGGGTTCCCGTCCATGGCCCGAACCTCCGGATATCTGGCACGCGGCCCCCTGCCGGAGCCCGCCCGGCGAACGGAGAGTGGGTCACCGGATATTCCCCGTCACCCGTCCCTGGAGGACACCCCATGCCCACGCATGTCGTCATCGGCGCAGGACCCATCGGCTCGGGCGTCGCCACGCTGCTCGCGGACTCCGGCGACCGGGTCCGCCTCGTCACCCGGAGCGGCGGCGGCCCCGGCCACCCCGCGATCGAACGGGTGGCGGCCGACGCGGCCGACGCGGCCCTGCTGACGGAGCTGACCCGGGGCGCGGCGACGCTGTTCCACTGCGCGGCGCCGCCGTACCACCGCTGGCCCGAGCAGTTCCCGCCGCTGTCGGCCGCGGCGCTCACGGCCGCCGAACGGACCGGCGCGCGGTACGTCCTGATGGGCAACCTGTACGGGTACGGGCCGGTCGACGGGCCGCTCACCGAGGACCTGCCCCTGGCGGCGGCCACCCGCAAGGGCCGGGTGCGGGCGCGGATGTGGCAGGACGCGCTGGCCGCGCACGCGGCCGGCCGGGTGCGGGCCACCGAGATCAGGGCCAGCGACTTCCTCGGCCGGGGCGCGGGCTCGGTCTACAACCTGCTGGTCACCGCCCCCGTCCTCGCCGGTGAGCCCGCCGCCTACCCGGCGGACCTGGACGCCCCGCACGCCTGGACGTACACCGGCGACGCCGCCGCCACCCTGGTCGCGGCGGCACGCACCGAGGAGGCGTTCGGCCGCGCCTGGCACGCCCCCTCCACCTCGCACGCGTCCGCCCGCGAGCTGACCGCCCGGCTGGCGGAACTGACCGGCTCCCCCACCCCCCGCCTGCGGGAGATGACGGACGAAGAACTCACCACGGCGGGCCACACGGACCCGATCGCGGCCGAACTCCCCGAAGTCCTCTACCTGGACCGGCAACCGCTGGTGGTGGACTCCGCAACGACGGAACGCGTACTGGCCGTCAAGCCCACCCCCCTCGACCAGGCCCTGCACGACATGGCGGAGGGCCACCAGACCACGCCGTGACACGAAGGCACGACCCCCACACGAACCCCCCGCACCGGCGCCGACCGGATCCTTGGAGGCGCCGGTGCCCGTCCGGCATCACCAGGAGGGCCCCACCGCGAGCGGGCCGACGCCGAGCGGCTTCGGGGCGGGCGGCGAGGAGTCGTTCGCCCCGATCACGGCAGCCTCGCACAGGCGCTCGGCCTGCCCGGCCGATCACGGACTGGCTCACCTCCGTGGCGCTCGCGCGGCACGGCGGCGGCCTGTGTTGCCGCGGGGCCCCTCGTGCTTGCCCCTACCGCTCTGCCGGAATGGCGGAAAACAGCCGACGCCGTGTTGACACCAGTCCCTCTGAGGAACAGCACCATGAAAACAATCGATCCCCTTCGACGGAATCACGAGCACAAGCGCCCGTTTTTGCCACAAGCATATGCATCTACAAGCTCTCAACTTTCACCCCTGGTCGCCATTGCACGCCATTCCGCGCATGGCTACAGTGAGCGGAAGTCACTTATCGTCACAGCGGGCGAGCGGAGAGCCACATGCGACGCGCATGGGAGGCGGACCCTTCAGCGGGGTTCGTGCGACGACTGGGAAAGTCGGCACGTGAATTAGACAGCACTGACGGCCGTGACGGATGCCCCGATATCTGGCAGCTCGACAACGGCGACATCGCGGTGATCGGCCGGGATCTCACGAGGACGTACGCGCAGCGGCTGCCCGAGGACGTGAAGCTGGCCGCCGACGAGCGGCTGGTCATCATCCCCGGCGCCATGCTGAGTTCCGCGAAGAAGGACATTCCCGATGCTGACGCTTGACGACCTCGGGTTGGCGAACGCATCGGGTGAGCGGCTTCCCCTCACCGAATACCGCGCCGATTTCCGGGCGCGCGAAGAGAGTCTACTCGGCCAGGACTCCTGGAAGTTGGAGCGACAGCAACACTTCAGGGAGCCGGGGCAGCCAAGCTGGGAGGCTTTCGCGCGCGGCGATTGGCCCGAGGCGCTCCGGCTCAATGAGGAACGGCGCGCCTCGCTCAGCGCGTTCGGCGATACGTGCCGGGAACGCGGTGTCGGTTTGTACCGGGTTCGCGTGGTCGAGAAGCCGCTCGTTCCCTATCTGCACTGGGAGATGCACACGCTCAAGCTGCGCGCCGAATGTGGTGAGGCCATCAGGATCGTGGGCCCCGAGGCGATCGGCGCACTGGAAAAGGAAAGGCCGCTTCCCGAGCTGATCAATCTGGGCAGTGACACGCTGTACGAAATCCTCTACGACGACGACGGCGTGATCGCGGGCGGCGTGCGCTATACGGACCCGAACGTAGTAGCCTGCTTCGTAGAGCTGTGCAAGAGCCTCTACGCGGCGGGTGAGGACCTTCTCACCTATTTCCACCGGGAGATCGCCCACCTGCCGCCCCCACGGGTGGAGTAGAAAATCGGCGGAGAAGACGAGGTGCGGCCCCCCGGCGGCTCCCACGCGGAGCTGTCGGGGACCGCGGGGCATGTCGTACAGGCCGGCAACGTCACGGGAGACATCCACTTCCACGGCGGCCACCGTCCCGGCGGGCGACCCGAGGAGCCCACGCCCCGGCAGCTACCGGGAGACGTAGTGGGCTTCGTGGACAGGGAAGGCGAGCTGCGGCAGCTCGATGCCGTCCTTTCGGGCGAGACCGGCGACCGGCTGGTGCTGTCGGTCCTGATCGCGGGCACGGCGGGGGTGGGCAAGACATCGTTGGCCGTGCACTGGGCACACCACGCGCGAGAGCACTTCCCCGACGGGCAGCTCTACGTCAATCTGCGCGGACACGATCCGGGCCCGCCGGTCACCCCCCAGGAAGCACTGCACCACTTCCTCACCGCACTCCGGGTGCCCGCCCGCGCCATCCCCGCGGATCTGGAGGCCAGGGCCGCCCTGTACCGCTCCTGTCTGGCGGGGCGGAA
This sequence comes from Streptomyces sp. URMC 129, assembly GCF_051386415.1. Taxonomy (NCBI): domain Bacteria; kingdom Bacillati; phylum Actinomycetota; class Actinomycetes; order Kitasatosporales; family Streptomycetaceae; genus Streptomyces; species Streptomyces sp. URMC 129. The sequence continues at coordinate 12,152 of NZ_JBPQTQ010000082.1, read as the reverse complement.
GGTGCTGATCCTCCTGGACAACGCGGCGACGGTGAGCCAGGTCCGGCCGCTGCTGCCGGGCACCCCCGGCTGCCTTGCCGTCGTCACCAGCCGCAGCCGGCTCTCCGGTCTGGTTGTCCGGGACGGCACGCGGCGCGTGACACTGGGCGTGCTCCCCGAGCAGGAAGCGGTGGCCCTGCTGCGTGCGGTGACCGCCGAATACCGTCCGGCGGACGACGAGACCCGGCTCGTGGAGCTGGCCCAGTTGTGCGCCCGGCTGCCGCTCGCTCTGCGGATCGCCGCTGAACGGGCCGCCAGCCGGCCGCACATGCGACTCGATGACCTGATCGCGGCCCTGCGCGACGAATCCGGCCTGTGGGACGCCCTCAGCACGGACGACGACGAGGAGGCCGACGCCGTCCGGACCGTGTTCGCGTGGTCCTACCGCGCGCTGCCCCCGGACGCCGCGGGACTGTTCCGCGTTCTCGGTCTGCATCCGGGTGCGGCCTTTCACACCGCGGCGGCCGCCGCGCTCGCGGCCATGCCCGTCGGCAAGACCCGGCAGCTGCTCGATGTCCTGGTGGGCGCGCATCTGCTGGAGCAGACCGGTCCCGAGCGGTACGAGTTCCACGACCTGCTGCGGGCCTACGCCGCCGAGCAGGCACAGAGCGAACTCTCCGGCGAGGAGCGCGCCTCGGCCCTGCGCCGCGTGCTCGACTGGTATCTGCACACGTCCGACGCCGCGCAGACGCGCGTCAATCCGCAGGAGCCGCACGTTCCGCTCGACCCACCCGATGAGGGTGTCGCACCGCTGACGTTCGCCGACTACGCCGACGCGGCGCAGTGGTACGAGCAGGAGCGACGGAATCTGCTGGCGGCGGTCCGCGCGGCCGACGAAGCCGGACTCGACCGGACGGCCTGGCAGTTGCCGGCCGTTCTGCGCGGCGTCCAGATGCGCCTGAGCCCCTTCGACGAGTGGCTGGCCATGGCGGAGATCGGCCTGCGCGCGGCTCGTCGGCTCGGGGACCGGCCGGGCGAGGCGGATCTGCTGGAAAGCCTGGGCATGGTCTGCACGCGGGCCGGTCGCCTGACGGAGGCGGGCACCCATCACGAGGCGTGTCTCGCCATCCGGCGCGAGCTCGGGGACCGGCTGAACGAAGCCCTCTCACTCAACGACATCGGGCTGGTCCGCCTCCGGCAGCGCCGACTGGACGAGGCCACCTCGGTGTTCGGCGAGGCCCTCGTACTGTTCCGGGAATCGGCGGACGGGCAGGTGTGGCTTCCCGTGGTCCTGTCCAATCTGGCGGAAGTCTCATACGAGCTGGGCTCGTTGGCCGAGGCCCGTGCCCACGCCGATGACGCGCTGAGCCGGTACGAGTCCCGGGACGACGAGCGCGGGCAGGGCAACGTCCTGCGTATTCTGGCCGCCGTCGAGCGGGAGGACGGCCGTCCGGAGGAGGCGCTCCGCCACGCCAGGAAGGCGGTGCACATCGCGCTGGGCCACCGCAACGAGTCCTGGGAGGGGTTCTGGCTGCTGGAGCTCGGCGCGGCCCAGTTGGCGAACGGCCTGCGGCACGAGGCGCTGGAATCCTTCCAGCGGTCAGCCGTCATCCACCGCCGGCTCGGGGACCGTCCCCGGGAGGCCGCCGCCTGGCACCGCACCGGCGAGGCATACCGGGAGGCGGAACGCTTCGAGGAGGCGGCGGACTTCCACCGTATGGCGGCCACGGCATACGCCGCCCTGCACGACGCCTGGGGACAGGCCACAGCGCTCCACGGCCTCGCCCTCGCGCAGCAAGGGCTGAACGAGCGCGACAAGGCCCGGGCCACGTGGACGGAGGCCCTGCGGGCTCTCGGTCCCTGCACCGACCCCCGTGCGAACCGCCTCCGCGACCGGATCAACGAGAGGCTGAACGGGAGTTGAGAAAGGCGGTCCGGGCGGTGGTGGGGAAGAGCGGGACGGGGCCGGTCGGGGTCTTGGTGTCGCGCGCCGGCAGGAGACCGGGGAAGCCGTCCGCCACCTCGACGCACTCCCCACCGCCCGGATTGCTGTAGCTGCTTTGGGGCCAGGCGGCGCCGTTGGGACTGGGGCGGGACTCGTGCTCCGCACCACGGCGGTCCTCCACCACGGAACGCATCATGCGGAGCGAGAGGTGCGGGGGTAGCGCCATCGCCCGGATGTGCTCGTGAGCCCTCGGATACTGGGCGACTTCCGCCTCGTCTTCGTCGAGTTGACCGAACTCACAGCCCTCCTCGTACGCAGATTCGCTGCCGTCCCGCACCTCCGGCAGCACCGGAGAGCTGTCCGTCGACGGAGGGGTGCCCGAGTCGCAGGGCAGCACCTGGACCGTCACCCGGGGATCGTTCTCCCGCATGGGTGCGCACGTCGCCTCGTCCGGCACGAGCCGGAATGCGCGGAGTTCGGGGTCGCTGAGGCGGACCTGCCGTTCGACGCGGGCCGCGTGGCGCTCTGGCTCGACAGGGCTCGGGCGTCGTCCTTGGTCCGGAGCAGGCCGTGGACAACGCTGCCCAGGCAGGCGCGGCGGTCCAGATGGCGGCGGGCCCGGTCCGGACGTGGGGGGTGAGGTCGGTCAGGAGGCCGTCCGTGCCGAGGATCTTGTCCAGTTGGCGGGAGAGTTCGACCGTGGGCTTGCCGTAGAGCGCGCGTCCGTGGAGTCCTGGGGGCACGTGCGTTGGCCATGGCGTCACTTCCCTCTCGTGACGACGCGGGTGGTAACCCGCTCACCACTGGCGAGACCGGGGCGAATCACCGATGCTCAATAGCAGTACGCGTTGACTCGACCCCGGAGGGTGATGGACAGTGGGATCGGTGACGTCCGGACTCGACGTTCTCCGCGCCGCATCGCGCGGGGAGTTGGCCCGGCACGGGGTGGAGCCGCGGGCGCTGATGCCGTTGGCGCGGATCTTCCCGCCGCCCGCCCAGCACCTCTGGCTCGGCACCTGCCCGCCGCCGACGGCCGCGCGGCTGCCGGAGGTTCTGCGCCGTGCGGCGGGGGATCCGCGGGTGCGGGTGCGGGTGCGGGAGGCCAACGAGCGCGGTGTGCGCGACCTGATGCCCGAGAGCGGGGGCCGGGCGCGGTGAGCGGGCCTGATCTGCGGCGGTTCGCGCAGTGGAGCGTGGAGCCGGACCGGGACCCGCGGGCGGAGCGGGCGACGTACGTGATGCAGTGCGGCCGGTGCAGGCGGACCTCACCGATCTGCCTGGAATGGGACGACGCGGCCCGGTGGGCGGCCCAGCACGCCGCCCGGAATCCCTCGCACCAGACCTACCGCGAGACCATCACCCGTCCGTGGCGGGCGACGCTGGGCGGAGCGGGGGGCTGAGGAGCGCGGCGGTCAGCAGCGCCTCGGCCGCCGCGCGGGCGTGCCGGGCGGGGGCGGGGTCGCCGCTGATGGCGGCCGTGGTGATGGCTCCCTCGATCAGGAGCGTCAACTGCCCCGCGAGCGCCCCGGGGTCCGCGACGGGCAGCTCGCGGACCAGGCCGGTCACGTACTCCCGGAGCGCCCGCTGGTGGTCCCGGGCCGCGCGGACCACGGCGTCGGAGACGGCGCCCAGCTCCCCGAAGGCGTTGATGAAGGCGCAGCCCCGGAAGCCGGGAGCGGTGAACCACGTGAGCAGCCAGTCGAACACGGCGGCCGGCGCGTCCCCGGGCCGCGTGGCGTGCTCCGTGACGTAACCGGCCAGGGCCGCGCGCCAGCGCTCGTCGCGGCGCCGCAGATACGCCTCCACCAGGTCCTTCTTGGCGGGGAAGCACTGATACGTGCGCTTCAGCGACACCCCGGCGGCGGCGCGCAGCTCGTCCATGCCCACGGTCCGGATGCCGCGCTCGTAGAACAGCGCTTCGGCGGCGTCGAGCAGCCGCGCCCGCGCCTCTTCGTGATTCACGACCCCTCCGGCTATCGCTGAGAACGCCCGTTCTCTACACTAACGGACCATGCGGAGAACGCCCGTTCTCCCGATGAGGCGCGAGCAACGCGACAGGAGCGAACCGGACATGGCCCCACGCCCCCCTTTCCCGCCCTTCGACGACCGGACCGCCGTGCAGAAAGTCCTGGCCGCCGAGGACGCGTGGAACACCCGCGATCCGGAACGGGTCGCCCTCGCCTACACCGAGGACTCGGTCTGGCGGAACCGGGACCGGTTCCTCACCGGCCGGGACGCCATCGTGGACTTCCTGCGCGAGAAGTGGGAGCGCGAGCTGGACTACGCGCTGCGCAAGGAGCTGTGGACCCATCAGGGCAACCGGATCGCGGTGCGGTTCCAGTACGAGCACCATGACGCGACCGGCCAGTGGTGGCGCTCCTACGGCAACGAACTGTGGGAGTTCGCCGAGGACGGGCTGATGCGCCGCCGTGAGGCCAGCATCAACGACGTCCGCATCACCGAGGCGGAGCGCCGGATCCACGGCCCCCGCCCGGTGGCGGACCGGGACGCGCCGCTCCCGGTGCGGTGACGCGCGCCTCGCCCCGTCAGAGGCGGGTCAGGACGACGACCGGGATCTGGCGGGTCGTCTTCGTCTGGTACTCGTCGTAGTCGGGCCAGATCTCCGTCATCCGGGGCCACAGGCGGGCCCGTTCCTCCGGGGTCGCGGTGCGGGCCCTCGCGCGGAACTTGTCGGCGCCGACCTGGAGGTGGACCTCGGGGTCGGCCACCAGGTTGTGGTACCAGGCGGGGTGCTCGGGCTTGCCGCCCTGGGAGGCGACGACCAGGTAGTCGTCGCCGTCGCGGCCGTAGATCAGGGCCGTGCGGCGCATCAGGCCCGACTTGCGGCCCCGGGTCGTCAGCAGGAGCGTCGGGACGCCGTCCCGCCAGAGGTGTCCCTCGCGGCCGTCGGTCTCGACGTAGCGGCGGATGTGGTCGTTGACCCAGCTCGACGGGCTGTCGTGGATCTCTGTGTCTGCCATGCCGCCCAGCGTAGGCGATCTCAGATTCCGAGGACGATTTTGGCGATCGAGAAGTAGATGACCAGGCCGGTGGCGTCCACCAGCGTGGTCACCATCGGCGCCGAGACCACCGCCGGGTCGATGCGCAGCTTCTTCGCCAGCAGCGGCATCGTGCCGCCGACCGTGGAGGCCCAGGCGCAGATCGCCACCAGGGTCAGGCCGACGACGCCCGCCACGTCGAGGCCGACGAAGAACGCGCCGACGACGAAGCCGACGGCCGCCAGCATGCAGCCGAGCAGCAGGCCGGTGCGGCACTCGCGCCAGATGACGCGGATCAGGTCCGAGGTGCGCACCTCGCCGACCGCCAGGGCGCGGACCGCCGCCGTGGCGGCCTGGGCGCCCGCGTTGCCGCCGGTGCCGATCAACAGGGGGACGAAGAGGGCCAGATCGGTGACGGCGTTCAGCTCGCCCTCGTACATCTGGGTGACGGAGACGGTCAGCGTCGCCGCCACCAGCAGCAGCATCAGCCACATCATCCGGGTGCGGGAGAGCTGGAAGACGCTGGCGGACATGTAGTGCCGCTCCAGCGGCTCGGCGCCCGCCTGCCGGGCGACGTCCTCGGTGTCCGCCGCCTCGATGACCTCGAACGCGTCGTCGCTGGTGAGCAGTCCGACGAGGCGGTCCTCGCTGTCGACGACCGGCAGGTCGAGGACGTTGGTCTCCCGCATCAGCCGCGCCGCGTCCTCCGCGCGGTCCGTCGCCCTGGCCTTGGGCGGCTCGGTCACCACCAGGTCGGAGACCATCGCGCCGGGCTCGCTCAGCACCAGCTCGCGCAGCTCCACGATGCCGGTCAGCCGCCGGCCCCGGTCCACGACCGGGAGCGTGTAGATGGTCTCCGCGTGCGCGCCCCGGCGGCGGACCACCTCCAGCGCCTGGCCCACCGTCAGGTCCTGCTGGAGCGCGACCGTCTCGGGGGTCATGAAGCGGCCGACGGACCCCTCGGGGTAGCCCAGCAGCGCGGCGGTCATCTGCCGCTCGTGCGCGCTCAGTCCGGCGAGCACCCGCTTGGCGACCTTGGCCGGGGCCTCCTTGAGCATCCGGGCCCGGTCGTCGGGGTCCAGGTTCTCGACCAGGTCCCGGAACGCCTGGTCGCGCAGGCCCTCGAGGATCTGCTGCTGGTCCACCGGTTCCAGCTCCTCGAACACTTCGAGGGCGCGGTCCTTGTCGAGCAGCCGGAAGGTGATGACGGACTCGACGGCGTCCATCCGGGCGATCTCGTCGGCGATGGCGTACGGCGGCTGGGTCTCCAGCCACTCCAGCGCCCCCGCGAGGTCGTGCTCTTCCAGCAGGGCAGGCAGGTGGGTCATGACGGAGGAACCCCCAGGGAACGGACGGCGATCACGGGCATCAGGTGTGTGCGCACACGCCTGCCGCCCCAGGCCGCTCGGCTACCTGGGCGGGATGGCGCGGCGCGGGGGATGACTGGGAGGTTCACTGCGCATCGCAGTCTCACCTCCTGCCGTGTCGGTCCGCCGAAACCGTTCTTCAGGGTACAAGGCATCAGCCACGATCATGGCAAAAATTCCGACATTATGGACAGTCGGTGACGCGTTTGGCATGAACGTTTCGAGTCGCTGAAAAGACTTGTCGGAAACGCTATGCGATGCGATCGAGCACGATCGGAGTCGCGCGCGCTGCCGCCGCCCCCGCGCCGTCCGCCGCGCCGTCCGCCGCGATCCGGATGGCGTCCCCCGCCAGTTCCGCCAGGGCCGCGCCGAACCGTTCCGGGGTGTCGGTGTGCAGCGTCAGCAACGGCGCCCCGGCCGACACCTTGTCCCCCGGCTTGGCGTGCAGCTCCACGCCCGCGCCCGCCTGCACCGGGTCCTCCTTGCGGGTACGGCCCGCGCCCAGCCGCCAGGCCGCCACCCCCACCGCGTACGCGTCCAGCCCGGTCAGCACCCCGGAGGCGGGCGCGGTGACCACGTGCGTCTCGCGGGCGGTGGGCAGCGGCGCGTCCGGGTCGCCGCCCTGGGCGCGGATCATGCGGCGCCAGCGGTCCATCGCCGAGCCGTCCGCCAGCGCCCGCGCCGGGTCGGCGTCCGGCAGCCCGGCCGCGTCCAGCATCTCGCGGGCCAGCGCCAGGGTCAGCTCCACCACGTCCGCCGGGCCGCCGCCCGCCAGCACCTCGACCGACTCGCGGACCTCCAGCGCGTTGCCCGCCGTCAGGCCCAGCGGCGTGTTCATGTCGGTCAGCAGCGCCACCGTCCGCACGCCGTGGTCGGTGCCGATCTCCACCATGGTCTCGGCCAGTTCGCGGGCGTCCGCCACCGTCTTCATGAACGCGCCGCTGCCCGCCTTCACGTCCAGCACCAGCGCGCCCGTGCCCTCCGCGATCTTCTTCGACATGATCGAGGAGGCGATCAGCGGGATCGACTCCACCGTCCCGGTCACGTCCCGCAGCGCGTACAGCTTCCGGTCCGCCGGGGCCAGCCCCGCGCCCGCCGCGCAGATCACGGCCCCGGCCTCGCGCAGCACGTCCAGCATCTCGTCGTTGCCGAGCGACGCCCGCCAGCCGGGGATGGACTCCAGCTTGTCGAGGGTGCCGCCCGAGTGGCCCAGGCCCCGCCCGGACAGCTGCGGAACGGCCGCCCCGCACGCCGCCACCAGCGGGGCCAGCGGCAGGGTGATCTTGTCCCCGACGCCGCCCGTGGAGTGCTTGTCGGCCGTCGGCAGCGGCAGGCACGAGAAGTCCATGCGCTCGCCGGAGGCGATCATGGCCGCCGTCCAGCGGGCGATCTCGGGGCGGGTCATGCCGTTGAGCAGGATGGCCATGGCCAGGGCCGCCATCTGCTCGTCGGCCACCTCGCCCCGGGTGTAGGCGGCGATGATCCAGTCGATCTGCTCCGGGGTCAGGGCTCGGCCGTCGCGCTTGGCGCGGATGATGGTGATGGCGTCCATGGGCGTACGGCCCTCCACTCTTCGGAACGCTCGGACTCGGTCGGGTGCGGGGGCAGAAGCAGGGGCAGGGACAAGGGACTCGGGGTGGGGACTACGAAAGGCGCCAGGCGTCGGGGAGCAGGTCGGACAGCGGCCTGACGCCGTCCGCCGTGTCCACCTGCAGCGCCGGGCCGCCGTGCTCCATCAGCAGCTGGCGGCAGCGTCCGCACGGCGTGATGACGTTCCCCCCGCCGTCGCAGCAGGTGAAGTGGGTCAGCCGACCGCCGCCGGTGGCGTGCAGGGCGGAGACCAGGCCGCATTCGGCGCACAGGGTGAGGCCGTACGAGGCGTTCTCCACGTTGCAGCCGGTCACCGTGCGCCCGTCGTCCACCAGCGCGGCGGCGCCCACCGGGTAGGCGGAGTACGGGGCGTAGGCCCGGGACATCGCGTCCCGGGCCGCCGCGCGCAGCGCGTCCCAGTCGGGCGTCGCCGTCATGTGGCCTGCCCTCTCCGGTAGGGCCTGCCGTTGGCCTTCGGCATGCGCAGCCGTTGCGCGAACAGGGTGAGGACCAGCAGCGTCGTCAGGTACGGGCTGGCGGTGACCAGTTCCAGCGGCAGCGTGTCGGTCGTGGCGTACCAGACCCACAGCAGCACGGCGGTGCCCGCCACGACCAGCGCCTGGAGCCGCTTGCCCCGGGAGAACTGCCAGACCGCCAGGACCGCGAGGCCCAGCGCGAACAGCAGCAGCGTGGCGTGCACGACGGGCCGGTCGCGGGTCTGGAGCACGTCCATGAAGCCGAACAGCCCGGCACCGGCCGCGACGCCGCCGGGGCGCCAGTTGCCGAAGATCATGGTGGCCAGGCCCAGGTAGCCGCGCCCGCCGGTCTGGCCGTCCTGGTACATGCGGATCAGGACCGCCAGGTACGCGCCGCCGAGCCCGGCGAGCGCGCCGGAGACGGCCAGCGCCGCGTACTTGTAGACGTAGACGTTCACGCCGAGGGACTCGGCGGCCTGTGGGTTCTCGCCGCAGGAGCGGAGCCGGAGCCCGAACGACGTCCGCCACAGCACCAGATACGTGCCCATGAACAGCACGACCGTCAGCAGCGTGAGCCAGGAGACCTCGTGGACGGCGGCGCCCAGGATGCCCGCCAGGTCCGAGACCAGGAACCACTGCTTGTCCGCCAGGTCGCCCAGCCAGTCGGCGACGCCGGGCACGGTGAACGGCTCCATCCGCTCCATCGGCGGCGACTGCTTGTCGTTGCCGCCCCGGGCCGCCGCCTCGCTGCCCTCGGCCGCGAACCACAGCTTGGCCAGGTACTGCACGACGCCGAGGGCGAGGATGTTGATGGCCACGCCGGAGATGATGTGGTCGACGCCGAACGTGACGGTGGCGACCGCGTGGAGCAGGCCGCCGAGCGCGCCGCCGGCGACCCCGGCCAGCACGGCGGCCCAGGGCCCGTGCTGCCAGCCCATCCAGCCCGCCGAGAACAGGCCGAGCATCATCATGCCTTCGAGGCCGATGTTAACCACCCCGGCCCGTTCGGCCCACAGCCCACCCAGACCGGCCAGGCCGATCGGCACGGCGAAGCCCATCGCCGCGCCCCACTGGGCGGTGGACGTCAGGCTCGCCTGATCGGTGACGGCCCGCACGGTGGCCAGCAGGAGCAGCGCGCCGGCGAGGATCAGCAGCACCACCGGATAGCTGAGCCCGCGGCGGCCGTCGCGCGCCGGGCCGCTGCTCGGCGGCACCTTGTCGGTGGTGGTGGACAGGGTGGTGGTCACGCCGGCACCTCCGCCGCGTCGTTCGTGCGGGACTGGGCGGCGAGCTGTTCGCCGACCCGGCGCTGCTGGCGCCTGATGCCCCAGCGGCGGACGATCTCGTAGGCGACGACGACGGACAGCACGATGATGCCCTGCATCACGCCGACGATCTCCTGGTCGTAGCCCTCGAACTCGAGCTGGGTGCCGGTCCGTTCGAGGAAGCCCCAGAGCAGGGCGGCCAGCGCCATGCCGATGGGGTGGTTGCGGCCCAGCAGTGCGATGGCGATGCCGGTGAAGCCGATGCCCTCGGGGAAGTCGTTGCCGTAGTTGCCCGACTCGTTGAGCAGCGTCGGCATGCCGACCAGTCCGGCGACCGCGCCGGACAGCAGCATCGCGGTGACCACCGTGCGCCGCACGCTCACGCCGCTGGCCTCGGCGGCCGGTTCGGACCGGCCCACGGCCCGCAGGTCGAACCCGAAGCGGGTACGGCCCAGGACGAACCAGTACAGGACGCCGACCGCGACGGCGATGACGATCGTGCCGTACACCGGGTCGGGGGTGGTCGGGAACTCGAAGAAGAAGCTCGACTCGGGGATGTCGGTGGTGTGGATGATGTTCTCGTCGCGCTCCGCGAGGCGGCCCTCCTGGAGGAAGTACGCGATGAGGGAGCCGCCGATGAAGTTCAGCATGATCGTGGTGATGACCTCGCTGACGCCCCGGGTGGCCTTCAGGTACCCGGCGATGCCCGCCCATATCCCGCCGCAGACCATGGCGACCAGCAGGATCACCGGGATCCGCACGACGCCCGGCAGGCTGAGCGCGCCGCCGACGACGGCGGCGAAGAATGCGGCGACGCGGTACTGGCCGTCGACGCCGATGTTGAACAGGTTCATCCGGAAGCCGATGGCGACGGCGACGGCGGACAGGTAGTACGGGATCGACTTGTTGATGATCCAGACCTGGCTGTCGCTCTTGCTGCCGTAGTCGGCCATCACCTCGAACGCGCGGAACGGGTTGTCCCCGGTGATGCCCATGACGGCCGACGTGATGGCCAGCGCCGTCACGATGGCCAGCAGCGGCGCGGCCAGGGCCAGGACCAGCTTCTCGCGGTCGAGGCGGGCGGGGCGGCTGAGCAGAGTGGTCATCACGGGGCCTCCTCGCGCGTCCCGGATCCGGACCGCGGGTGACCGGAGTCCGGCCGGCCGGACTCCAGGTGGCCGGTGGCGGTGCCGGTCATGGCGGTGCCCAGCTCCTCGGGGGTGATGGTGGCGGGGTCGGCGTCCGCGACGAACCGGCCCCGGTACATCACGCGGAGCGTGTCCGACAGGCCGATCAGCTCGTCCAGGTCCGCCGAGATCAGCAGGACCGCCAGCCCCTCGCGGCGCGCCTCGCGGATGTGGTCCCAGATCTGCGCCTGGGCACCGACGTCCACGCCGCGCGTCGGGTGGGCGGCGATCAGCGCCTTCGGGCGGTGGCTCATCTCCCGGCCGACGATCAGCTTCTGCTGGTTGCCGCCGGAGAGCGAGCCGGCGGTGACCTCGATGCCGGGGGTGCGCACGTCGTACTCCTCGACGATCCGGCGCGTGTCGGCCCTGGCCTCGCGGGCCGTCAGCAGCGGGCCCCGGCTGTTGGGCGGCTCGGTGACGTGGCCCAGCATCCGGTTCTCCCACAGCGGGGCTTCCAGCAGCAGGCCGTGCCGGTGCCGGTCCTCGGGGATGTAGCCGATGCCGCTCTCGCGGCGCGCGCGGGTGGTGGCGTGCGAGATGTCGGTGCCGTTCAGGGTGATCCGGCCGGAGTCGGGGTGCCGGATGCCCATGATGGCCTCGACCAGTTCGGCCTGGCCGTTGCCCTCCACGCCCGCGATGCCCAGCACCTCGCCCCGGTGGATGGTGAGGTCGATGCCGCTCAGGACCTCGCGCAGCACGCCGTCCGCGTCCCGGCCCGACAGGTGCAGTCCGGAGACGGTGAGCACCGGCTTGTCGGTGACCGTGGACTCGCGGGTCTCGGGCGTGGGCAGCTCACTGCCCACCATCAGCTCGGCTAGCTGCCTGGGCGTGGTGGCGGAGGGGACGACGGTGCCGACCGTGGTGCCGCGCCGGATGACGGTGATGTCGTCGGCGACGGAGAGCACCTCGCCCAGCTTGTGCGAGATGAACAGGACGGTCAGGCCCTCGGAGGTCAGCTCCCGCAGGTTGCCGAACAGGGCGTCGACCTCCTGCGGGACGAGGACGGCCGTGGGCTCGTCCAGGATCAGGGTCCGGGCGCCGCGGTAGAGGACCTTGAGGATCTCCACCCGCTGCCGGTCCGCCACGCCGATCTCCTCGACCAGCACGTCGGGGCGGACGCCCAGGCCGTAGGCGTCGGACAGCTCCACGATCCGGCGCCGGGCGCGGGCGCCGATGCCGTGCAGCTTCTCGGCGCCGAGGACCACGTTCTCCAGGACGGTGAGGTTGTCCGCGAGCATGAAGTGCTGGTGGACCATGCCGATGCCGCGCGCGATCGCGTCCGCCGGGCTCCGGAACGTCACCTGCTCGCCGTCGATGGCGATCGAGCCCTCGTCCGGGCGCTGC
>NZ_JBPQTQ010000081.1:0-27465 GCF_051386415.1 Streptomyces sp. URMC 129 | reverse complement strand
GCCCTCCCCCGCTGACCGCTCCCCCGCTCATCGGCAACCGGGCCGACAGGAGGTGCCTCTCCAGGAACGCCGAGGTCCGGGACCACCCACATCCGCGACGTCTGCAAGGTCCCGAAAACGCCCGGTGGTCACGGGGTGGCGCGCACCGGCTAACAGGCACCGGTAGCCGGACAACCAGGACATCGCGCGCTCGATCACCCACCATGGGCGCCCAGCAGTTGGCGGGACTCGGCGTGGCCCCGCATCGGCCGTCCACCACCACGGCCGCGATCAGCCGCGGAGACATCCGGGAGATGGCGGCGCGCCACCGCGTCGCGAGAAGCGTGTCCGTTCCCTCGGACGCCAAAAAAGGCAAAGAGAACTCTCTCCTTGCCACTCTCAATGTATAGCCCGGTGGGGGGCTTGCGGCAAGGCCCGGGTCGCGGCGCAGAATCGTCGGCCGAGGCCACAACCTGCGGAAATGGGGGCGCGACGTGCGTGTGGTGATGTCGACGTACGGAGACGCGGTGACGGCCGACTCGTCGGGCGGAAGGCAACCGGGGATGAGGACCTGCCCGGCCAGAGGTTCGACAGGTCCGGAGGCGCCGGTGATTCGATCGGCCGGTGCGGCGCAAGCGAGCACGGCTGCCTCGGAGGTGTCGCGATGATCAAGCGGTACGTGGTGGGTCTTCACGAGGTGGACGAGACGCAGGTCGCGGTCGTCGGCGGCAAGGGCGCGCACCTGGGTGGGCTGTCGCGGATCGAAGGCATCCGCGTGCCGGGGGGCTTTTGCGTGACGACGGACGCCTTCCGGCGGATCATGGCGGGGGCCCCGTCGATCAACGATCGGCTCGATGAGCTGTCCCGCTTGAACCCGGACGACCGGGCGGCGATCCGTGCGCTCAGCGCGCAGATCCGCCGGACCATCGAAGGGATTGCCCTCCCGGACGATCTCGCGGCGGCGATCATCCGCGCGCTCGCCGAGTTCGGCGAGCAAGACGCCTACGCCGTCCGGTCCAGCGCGACGGCGGAGGACCTGCCGACGGCCTCCTTCGCCGGCCAGCAGGACACGTACCTGAACGTCGTGGGGCCGAAGGCGATCCTCCGGCACGTCAGCCGGTGCTGGGCCTCGCTGTTCACCGAACGGGCCGTGACCTACCGCCTGCGCAACGGCATCGACCACCGCACGGTCCACATGGCCGTGGTCGTGCAGCAGATGGTCTTCCCGCACGCGGCCGGCATCCTGTTCACGGCCGACCCCGTCACGGGCAACCGGAAGGTCGCCACCGTGGACGCCGGCTTCGGCCTCGGTGAGGCACTGGTCTCCGGCCTGGTGAACCCGGACGTCTTCACGGTGCGAGGCGGCGAAGTCGTCGCCAGGGCGATCGCCGCCAAACAGCGTGCCGTTCACGCCCTGCCGACCGGCGGTACGCGGGAAGTGGCGATCGACGCGCAGCGGCAGGAGCGGCCGGCGCTGACGGACGCGCAGGTCGTGCGGCTCGTGCGGATCGGACGGCGGATCGAAGCGCACTTCGGCTGCCCGCAGGACATCGAATGGTGCCTGGTGGACGATGGTTTCCGGATCGTTCAGAGCCGGCCGATCACGACGCTGTTCCCCATCCCCGAGACCGGCGACCAGGAGAAGCACGTCTACGTCTCCGTCGGCCATCAGCAGATGATGACCGACCCCATGAGGCCGCTGGGGCTCTCCGTGTGGCAGCTGACGGCCATGGCACCGATGCGGGAGGCCGGCGGGAGGCTGTTCGTCGATGTCACCCGGCGCCTTGCCACGCCCGCCGGCCGCACCGCCCTCCTGGACGTCATCGGGAGAGGCGATCCACTGGTCAGGGACGCGCTGGAGACCGTCCTCGCCCGCGACGATGTCGTCCCATCGCTCGGGGACACAGGTCCCGGCGGGCCGCCCGCCGGCGGCGCGTCCGCCCCGATCGAGACCGATCCGGCCATCGTCACCGAACTGATCAAGCGCAGCCAGGCGTCCATCGCCACCCTGGAACGCGACATCCGGACGAAGACCGGACCGGCGCTGTTCGACTTCCTGCGGGAAGCCTTCGAGGAGCACAAGCGAGTTCTCGGTGATCCGCTGAGCATGCAGGTGATCACGGCGGGGATGGAGGCCACGTGGTGGCTCAATGACAAGCTGCAAGAGTGGCTGGGCGAGAAGAACGCGGCTGACACGCTCACACTGTCCGCCCCCGGCAACATCACGTCGAAGATGGGACTGGCGCTGCTCGACGTCGCGGATGTGATCCGCCCGCATCCGGAGGTGGTGGCGTTCCTGCGGGGCGTCGAGGACGAGGGCTTCCTGGACGAGCTGGCGAAGCTCACGGGCGGGACCGAAGCGCGCGACGCCATAGCGGCCTACCTCGACCGGTACGGCATGCGCTGCGCCGGCGAGATCGACATCACGAGGCCACGGTGGCGCGAGCGCCCCACCACGCTCGTGCCCGTGATCCTCGACAACGTCAGGAACTTCGAGCCGGGCGCTGCCGGGCGACGCTTCGAGCAAGGGCGGCAGAAGGCGCGGCAGAAGGAACAGGACGTGCTGTCACGCTTGCGGGCCCTGCCGGACGGGGACCGGAAAGCCGACGAGGCCAAGCGGATGATCGACCGGGTCAGAACCTTCATCGGGTACCGGGAGTATCCGAAGTACGGCATCGTCAGCCGCTACTTCATCTACAAGCGGGCCCTGCTGGAGGAGGCCGAGCGCCTCGTGCGGACCAACGTGCTTCCCGAGAAGGAGGACATCTTCTACCTCACGTTCCAGGAACTCCACGACGTCGTGCGCTCGAACCAGGTGGACAACCAGCTCATCCAGCAGCGCAAGGACGCGTTCCGGTCGTACCACGCGCTCACACCGCCCCGGGTACTCACCTCGGACGGTGAGGCCGTCAACGGGGCGTACCGGCGCGACGACGTGCCGCCCGGCGCCATGACCGGCCTACCGGTTTCCGCCGGGACCGTCGAGGGAAGAGCCCGCGTCATCCTCGACATGGCAGAGGCCGATCTCGAAGCGGGCGACATCCTGGTCACGACCTTCACGGACCCCAGCTGGTCGCCGCTGTTCGTCGGAATCGCGGGCCTGGTGACGGAGGTGGGCGGCCTGATGACCCATGGCGCGGTGATCGCCCGGGAGTACGGCTTGCCGGCCGTCGTGGGCGTGGAGCAGGCCACCCGGCGGCTCCGGGACGGGCAGCGGATCCGCGTGCACGGAACCGACGGGTACGTCGAGATCCTGCCGTGAAACCGACCACACAGAGAAGCCCCATCCGTAGCTACTCGATCACCTACCTGACCGCGCCCCTCGTGAAAGTCCGCGGCTAGTGTCCTGAGTCGCTGATTCGTGTGCAGTCGGCGGTGAGGGTGCCCAGGGATCTCGTCGGCGGTCTTGGTCCACACGAACGGCTTGGGGTGCTTGTCCTCTTCGTTGATCCAGCCGACGGATGTCGCGTTCCAGCTCGGTGACGCTGCGGAGGGCTGAGCGGCGGAGCTTGCGGGGCGTCAGTTCGGCGAGTGGCGCAGCAGCCACTTCCTGACCGCCTCCGTCTTGTGGATGGCGTAGTTGCCAGGATCAGGCGGGAGGTCCAGGTGCCGGGGTACGGCGGCATCGATGAGCTTGAGGAAGCGCAGGAACCCTCGGTGCCGGTGGCGGCGGTAGTGCTGGGCGATGACCGCGGCGAACAGGCTGGTGGTGCCGTGGCGGACGTAGTCCTGCGTCATCCGGGCCGGCGGTGGTGGGTGCCGGCGGCAGGACAGGCTGCGTGCGGTCCAGGGCCTGCATCCGCGACTTCTCATCCACCGCCGGCACCGGGGCGCTGCCGGGCGGGGAGCGGTAGATGCCCACCACGTCGCGCACCTTGCTCACGACCTGCGGGTCGTGGACGGCTTCCAGGTCTGCACGATGTGGGGCTTGAGCCCGAAGCCCGCCCGGTCCGGGAAACGGCCGACTGCGCCATTCCGGCCGCGGCAGCCATCGACCGCGTCGACCAGTGCCTGTCGACCAGTGGGTGTCGCCCTTCGGCGGCGCCAGGTCCAGCGTCCTGGCGATCACCGCCTCGACCTGCTCATCGGTGATCCTCCGCGGTGTCCCCGGGCGTGGCTGATCCACCAGTCCCTCCAGCCGGTGTGTCACGAACCGGGACCGCCACTTACGCACCGTCTCCCGCGAGAAGGCCAACATCTCCGCGACCTGCGAGTTCGTCCCACCCTCCGCACACGCCGGCGCGACCTTCGATCGCAGCACCAGTGCCTGAGTCGCGGTCCGCTGCCGCGCCCAGCCCCGCAGCACCCGGCGCTCCTGGTCGCACAGTTCCAGCGGCAACGGCTTCCGGCTCGGCATCCACCCGCCTTGACAACTGCCAAGAAACTTCCGACTCAGCCAGCCGGAAACCTCTGCCTCGATAAGAAACCCGCCCTGCGCACTCGCCCTCGACCCCGACGAGACAACAACCCTGCTCCGGCAAGCCGCAGAGGAAATGCGATGACCAACACCCCGAGGCAGCAGGCATCCTGGTGAACCACTGATTCGACGGTCAGGGCCGACCGGGTTGCTTCGGGACCGTGGATTCTGCCCCAGCACTCCGAGGCACTCCCGAACTGGGCCTTAGTCACTCCCATGACTGCTGCCTCACCCGGAAAAGGACGACCACTGCTCGGACGAAGAGGACAGCGTCGACTCGATCTCGCAGCTGACCCGGGCCCGACTCACCTTCCTCGTCGTCGAACGTCATCGCACCTCGTTGCGGCCAGCCGGCTAGAGCCCTTTCCCCGACATCAGACAGCGCAGTCGGGCCAGGGCATCCCGTTCGGCCGCCGCGGCGATCAGATGCGCGCCTCTCGCGGTCCAACGGCGTCTTACGTCCCTGACTCCAGGATCATCACCGTGCGACGGGAACGGGGCTCAGGGGAACAAACGGCGACTGGACGGAAAAGCCCTCAAGGCGTTCCGTCGACAACTACTCTGGGGGATCAGGTCACTTCATGCTGTTCAAGCAGCACACACGCCGGTCGGTAGGTTCTGCCCCCGACACGCCGTCGGACGGCCGAGACCCCCCGGATGGCGCAGGCACGTCCCGGAACCGAGGCAGGGGGAATCACGGTGACAGATACCGCACGGCATGACGACTGGCACGACGACTGGGACGCCTTCACCGAGGCATTCCGGCATGCGATCGCGCCGATCGGCAGTAATGGCAAGCCCGACCGGCAGGCGAAGTCCACCGAGGTGCTGCCGCCCGTCGTGCTGCTGTCCGAGGGAGGCCGTCAGCACGCCGTGCGCAAGCTCGACGCATGCGTGCCCCGAGTCGACATCCGGGACCCGCACACGGAGCTGATCCGCCCCGTGGACACCGACCCGGCGGAGGGCATCGCACCGCTCTGCGGCGAGATCAACTTAGCCGGCCTGCGGCAGCGGGCGCCTCGGAAGACGGGGCGGCTGAAGCTGACGAACTTCGCGCTGATGCGCGACGTGGTGGCGTGGCTCCAGCAGCAGGAGGATCCGAACCAGCCGCCTCCGGACGCCGATGCGGCGACGCCCCCCGAGATCCGCTTACGGAATCACTGCTATGTCCTGGCTCAGGGGCCCGGCCGGCGCTTGTTGTCCTGGCTGGGCGGGACGGTGGAGGCACCGGGCGGGTTCGCCGCCTGGTGGTCCAGGGTGGCCGGCCCGGTTTTCCACCAGTTTCCCCGCTGGCTGTGGGCACGTCGCTGCACCCGTCGGCTGATGCGCTCACGGCGTACGGGCTGGTTCGCGAACCTGATCCACGGCGGCCCGCTGGCCGGCGGTGACTTCTTCGAGGACGTCCACGACCGGGTGGCACGCCTGGTCGGTGGGAACGACAGGCGATCCCCCGAACGACGCGAGCGTGACCTGGAGCAGATGCTGCTGCGTGCCCTGCTGACGGACATCGCGCGGTGGGGGCGGGCAGGCAGGCTCTCACCATGGCGCCGCAGAAGGGTGACCCGCTTCCTCATCCTCGTCCGTCTGCCGGACGGGGAGGGAGGGAAGCGCGGAGCGCGCTTCCTGGAGGAGTACGCGAAAGCTGTGACGGCGACCCGCTGCGGGGCGGTGCTGCTCGCGGCCGACGCCCCGGTCGGGATCCCCGTCGCGGGCCAGGACGCCACGCTCACCAGCGCGGCGGCGAGGCTCCGTTCCCCGGACGGCTCGGGCAACGCCGCGGCCCCGCTGCTCGTGCGGCTGCCAGGAGAGCTGCCAACCGACGAACTCAAGCAGGCCCGCCCCACGCAAAGGTTCTGGGTCGGCCCGGTCACCGAGATGACCGCATGGTGCACGGCGCTGGCGGCAGTGGCGGCATTGGCCATCTGGTCCATCGACCCGCTTCCCGAGGACACCACCTGCCTGGACGCCTCCCCGGACCAGGGACTCGCGCCCGGCTCGAACCAGGAGGCACCGCCGCTCGACGAGGCGTACGACGACGCACGGCGCCTGATCACCGAGCAGAACGAGGACGCCGACCGGGCGGAGCAGGAGGGCGCGACCGTCAGGACGGTCGCCTACATCGGGGCGGGTGCCACCGGGAGCGAAGACGAGCTGGCGCAGCGCTCCGACGGCGCCGTGCCCGAGTTACGGGGCATCGCCCTGGCTCAGCAGGACATCAACGACGTCGCGGCGCGCAACGACGACAGGATCTGGCTGCGCGTCGAGCTCTACGACCAAGCGGCGGAGCGGTACGAGGACGCTGTACGCGTCGCGGAAAGGGTCGTGCGGGACGCCGAAGCGTTGGCGCCCGAGATCATCGGAGTGGTGGGCTTCACCCAGAGCCGGACGGAGACGCAGGACGCCGTGAGCGACCTGACCGACGCCGGGCTTCCCGTCATCACGACGTCGGCCACAGCGGACGAGATGAACCCGGGCCGGTACTTCCACGCGGTGGCGCCGCCGAACAGCCGGGAGGCCGAGGTCGTCAGCCAGTTCGCGCGGCGCGTGAACATCGTCCGGGAGACTCCGGACCGGGGCGAAGGGGCCCCGGATGGATGTGTTCCGGCCGAAGCGGCCGTGGTGGTGCAGGACCCCGAGGACGTCTACAGCGACAGTATCGGGGACCTCTTCGCCGACGAGTTCACCGAGGGGCTCGCCGAAGACGTGGTCCTCCAGGTGCTGCACACCCCGGGCGGCCCGCCCGCGCCCGAGCCCGCCGACGAGTCCGTCTCGGTGGCGAACACCCCTGACGAGATCGCCGACGCGGTGTGCGAGGCGGTCACGCGCGAGCCGCACACGGTCGTGTACTGGGCGGCCCGGTCCGTGGAGTTCCAGGCATTCCTCGACGCGTACCAGGTCTCCAGCGATTGCACGGATGACTCCCTGACCGTGCTCGGGGGCAACGAATTGACCAACGCGGTGCTGTCCGGGTCGTACGACACTCCCTCCTGGCTCCGCCTCTACCACACCGCTCACGTGCTGCCCGTCGGCCATGCGGCACTCAGCGACGCGGCGGTCGACTTCAACGAGGAGTACGCCGCCGCGTTCGGAGACCACGACCTGTGGCGCAACGACGGCCACGCCGCCCTCGCGCATGACGCGATGCAACTCCTGGCCGAGGCGGCCAGCGATGCGTACCAGACGGTCGGCGACGAGCTCAACGCCAAGAACGTGCAGCTGATCCTCGACGAAGGCGTCGAGAGGCAGGGCGCGAGCGGCTACCTGACGTTCGGCGAGCACGAGGCGTACGCGACCGACAAGCCCGTCATCGTTCTCCACCACACCGACAGCGGCTCCGGCCCCGTCCTCTACTGCGGCCGATTCACTCGGAACGAGGATGAATCCGCCGGTAGCTGGGGGGCGAACGAGGAGATCTGTCCGTAGGCCGGGTATCCGGTCAGTCCCGTCCCCGGACCACACCCCGCACAACTCTTCGCGATGGGCCGGACCCCTCTGACGGCCGCGTGACTCGTGATCCGGTCGCGGCCAGTCCTGGGCCGGGGCAGGCAGCCGGTCGAGGCGTCTCCCTCGCCGACCGGGAGCAAAGCGGAAGGAAGGGGTCTGGCTCACCGTCCGCAGGATGCCGGCGCCGGTCGCGGGGGCGGCCGAGCGGGTAGGCCGCGATCGAGGACGTGCCGAATCGACCGCTTCGGACACCGCAGCTGAACGCCTGACGCACCCCGACGGCTGCCCGACAACGGTCGAGGAGAAGGCCAGGCCGTCACTGACCTGCCCCGGGGTGGGCTCTCCACGGTTCCTGCCGTCCACCCGTGCACGATCCGGTTGAGCCGGATCAGCACGTCGGCGGGAGCCATGTCAGCGTGTGGTCCTACTGGTTGGCTGCGGTCCGACCTGCAGATGACCGGCTGAGGGCAACGTCTTGACGTGCTGCGTCACTATCGTGAGGAGAGCCCTTCACTGAGGGAGGCGGCACGGATGCGTGGTCTCGGAGATCATCTGACCATCGGCGAGCGGATCGCTTTCCATCGGAGGCGCCGCGGCTACACCCAGCAGGTACTCGCCGGGCTCGTCGGCCGCAGCACCGACTGGCTGGCCAAGGTGGAGACCGGTCGGCGCAAGCCACCGCGCATCGACATGCTGGCCGAGCTGGCCCGCGTACTTCGTGTACCGCTAGGGGAACTGATCGGGCTACCCGTCCTGACGGAGGACGACCGAGAGCAGGACGATGTGCCGGCCGTGCGTGACGCGCTGATGAGTCCGCGGCGTCTGTCCCGGTTGCTGTTCGGGCCGGAGCCTGAGGCTCAGCTCCCGAGTCCCGGTCCAACGGCTCAGCTCGTGGAACAGGCATGGAACGACTACCAGGGCGGTCGACTCGGCACGGTCATCGCGATGCTCCCGGCCCTGCTTCAGACGGCGCTGGAGCTCGAGGACCGCGCCGCACGGTCTGCCGGCGAACGTCGGGACTGCTGGGCCGTGTCCGCCCGGGTGCACCACCTCGCCGCCACGACCCTGGCCAAGATCGGTGAGTCCGACATCTCGTGGCTTGCCGCCGAACGAGCCATGCGGGCCGCTGACGAATCCGGTGACCCGCTGGTCTTGGCGTCCGCCGCTCGCTCGGGAACGCATGCCCTACTGGCGAACGGCCGATACGAGGACGCGATGGAGCTGGGCGAGACGACGGCTGGGTGGATGTCGGCCCGGGTGGACGACAGCGACCCGGCCGCACTGAGCCTGCTGGGCATGACCCACCTGCGTGCGGCCATCGCCGCGGCGCGGCACCAGGACCGGCCCACGGCGACGAGCCTTCTGAACCGAGCCGAGGCGCTTGCCGATCAGCTCGGGTCGGATGAGAACTACTGGCAGACCAGCTTCGGGCCGACGAACGTCGTATTGCACCGGCTGTCCGCAGAGCTGGACCTCGACAACATCTCGTACGTCGTGGCCCGTGGACAGATCGACGTGGACCACATGCCTCCGGAGCGCGGCGTGTCCTACCGGATCGACTACGCCCGCGCCCTCTCGCTCGCCAACCGCGGCGAGGACGCCTTCGTGGAGCTGCGAGCAGCTGAGCGCGCGTCGCCGCAACTCGTGCGGAACAATCCGAGGGTGCGAGACACGCTCCGCGACGTGATCAAGCAGTCCCCGGTCACCAGCGGTGCGCGCTCGTCGGAGGTGTTCATCATGGCTCAACGGTGCAGGGCGGTTCAGTGACCGTAGAGAAACGGCGGGGAGTCCTCGGGGTTGTAGGTACGGGCGCTGGCGGGGTGGAAGCCTTGCGCACCGGGCTTGTGGAACCGGCGCTGGCGCGCGGATGGCAGGTTGCCGTGACCCTCACGCCGACGGCAGGGCGGTGGTTGCGAGCGATCGGCGAGGTTGATCGTCTGGAAAGGGCAACGGGCTTGCCGGTACGAGACGAGCCGCGGCTGCCGGGGGAGGCGAGACCGCATCCGCCGGTGGATTGCTACGTCGTCGCTCCCGCCAGTGCAAACACGGTGGCGAAGCTGGCCGCCGGCATCGCGGACAACCAGGTGCTCACCCAGGTGGGAGAGGCCATCGGCACCCTTGACCTGCCGGTGGTGGTTTTCCCCCGCGTCAACGCCGCGCACGCCCGGCATCCGGCCTGGAAACGCCACATCGCCGCCCTGCGAGAGGCCGACGTCCGGCTCGTCTACGGTCCCGACGTCTGGCCGCTGTACGAGCCGCGCGAAGCACCCTCCGGGCGGGAGCTGCCATGGCAGGCCGTGCTCGACGCGATCGACCAGGCCGTGACGTAACGTGCGACGTCAACTCGTCTGAGGCATAGGGCAGAGAGGACCCGGACAGACTGTCAGGGCTCTCGCCCCCTGACACCTCGAAGCTGTGTCTCATGGTGGAGAACACGGCCGGGCAGTACGCCGCAGCAGCGGACGACTTCTTCTACGTCGCTGGGACCAGCACGACCGGCCCATCGCTGAGAGGAAACGAGCCGGGCTCGCCCGCTGATGTCGCCGTCGAGGTTGGAACCCTGATGGCAGGACGGACAGACCAGGGCAGAGAGTGGTTCGGCCCGTTCGGTCCTGCCACTGTCAAGCCGTTCTCGATCACGCGCACGGCCGTGGACCAATCCGCTCTGCTCAAGATCTATCGCGGAGTCGAACCCGTAGCTCGCCGTGACCGCGAGGCCGATGCCTTGCGGCTGGCCTGCCAGTCCGGGGTTTCCACGCCATCTGTGCTTGCCGCGGGCGAGCACGTGGATCATGCCTGGTCCGTGCTGAGCTTCGTTCCGGGCACGCCGTGCTCCATCGTCACCGCGAGCGGCGTGGACGGCTTCGTCCGTCACGCCCTCTCCATCGCTGCGGATGTACACGGCCAGGGCCGCCGGCTGGGCCTCACCCCGGGCACAGGCTGGCGAGAGGAAAGCGACGGCGGCAGCACGGTCACCCACCGCGACTTTCTGTCGGGACAGCTCTCTCCCCGCTGCCATCGTCAGCCCTGGTGGCAGGAGTTCCACGCCATGCTCGCCGCCCTGGACCTTGAGCCCACGGTGTACCTCCACGGCGACATCAAGCCCGAGCACCTGCTGATCGACGGCGCGCGAGTCCACGTCATCGACTGGGAGGCCAGCGCCCGAGGGCCTGCGGTCTGCGACTACGCGGACATCATGTTCCACCTCGTGCGCGACCTGGTGTACGCCGGCACCCCGCAGCATCACCTACCGCTCCACGCCCTCAGCCAGGTCCCCGCCTTCGGCCCTGCCGTTGCATGGCGGCTGGTCCTGTGGCTGGACCGGCGCCGGCCGGAAGACCTTCACAGCCTCGCGCCACACGACATCCACCGGTTGTCCCGTACCTCCACCCCCGCGAACGCGGCCCGAGAGCTCGGCGGCCTGATCGCGGAGTTCCGCAGCAACGGGGTGCCCCGTTAGCGCCGCCGTCATCCGTTCCCGTCCAGCACCGACCACTCGTACCTCCACGCCAGACGACAGGAGCCCGCCGTGAACCGAATCGCCAGGAACTACGGCAGCAGCCGCGTCGTGATCGAGACCGGCATGCCCTACCCCGACGCGACAACAATCGTGGAACGCAAGGGACTCGGCCATCCCGACACCCTCGCCGACCATCTCGCCGAACGGCTGTCCCAGGCGTACAGCCGCTACTGCCTGGAGAACTTCGGCGCCGTGTTACACCACAACTTCGACAAGCTCGCGCTGCTGGGCGGCGCCAGCGAGGTGCGGTACGGCGCCGGGCGCATGGTGGGCCCGGCGCGGGTGCTCGTCAACGGCCGCGCGGCCCCGGCCTGCGGTGACCACCAGATACCGGTGAATGACATCGTTGAGACAACCGTCCGGACGTTCTTCGCCGAGCGGCTGCCCGCGGTCGCCGATCACCTGGACATCAGGTTCCACATCACGAGCAACCCCAGCCCCGGTGCCGTCCTGACCGAAGGAGACACGCCGGAGCGCAGCCGCTGGTTCGCCCCACGGACGATCGACGATCTGCGGGAGCGGCGGGTGCTGCTGGCCAACGACACCTCGCTCGGTACGGGCTGGGCACCGCTGAGCCCGTTTGAGTCCTTCGTCCGCGAGCTTGTCGACGACCTTTCCGGGGAGAGCGCCTTCAGGGAGGCGCACCGCTGGTGCGGCACGGACGTGAAGCTCATGGGCTACTACGAGGGAGACCGCGCGGCCGTGGTGCTGTGTGTTCCGCAGATGTCCCCGTACGTCAGCAGCCAAGCTGCGTACCTGGAGAACAAGCAGGTAATTCTCGCCGAGTGCCGACGCCTCGCCGGCCTGAGGCTGCCGGGCACCCCCGTGGACTTCCGGCTCAACGTGCGGGACGTCCCGGAGAAGGACGAGTTCTACCTGACGTACACCGGCAGCTCGATCGAGTCGGGGGATGAAGGGGTCGTCGGCCGCGGCAACCGCGTCAACGGCCTCATCACGCCGCTGCGCCCGATGAACATGGAAGGCGCCAGCGGGAAGAACCCCGTCTATCACGTCGGCAAGCTCTACAACCTCGCCGCCATGCGCCTCGCCCGGGCACTGCACGAGGAGACCGGCGGATACGCCGAGGTCCACCTGGTCAGCGCGACGGGCGCACGACTCGACCAGCCTTGGCGGGTTTTCGTGCGCCTCTCGGAGCCCATGGCCCAGGTGGACAAGGTCCAGGTCCTCATCGAGGAGACCCTCAGCAACTTCCCGGCGCTCACCAACGAGCTGGTTCACGATGGAGTGCTGCTCAGCTAATGGACGCCTCGACACTCCCGCCCGTGCCACCAGGGTGCCGCCAGCGGCTGACCGCCCACTACGGCCAGGTCATGAACACCTGGATCGATGCGGCTCCGGAGCTGCTGACGGCCACGGCGGCGCGATGGTCGCTCACTCCCGGAAGCTACCACGACGCCGGGCACGCCTCAGTCCTCGTCACCGCCGTCGACCGGCGCGGCGGGCACATGCTCCTCAAGGCGTGGCCGGATCGCGACCGCTACTCCCGCGAGCTCCTGGCCCTCCACCTGTGGCACCACGAGAAGCACGACATCGTGCAGGCGGCGGATGACCGTCTCGCTATCGCGGCGTTGCGCACGGTCGGGGGTGTGCCCGGTGGCGCCGCGCGTCCACCACATGAAGAAGGTCTCGTCGCCGCCGCGATTCAACGAGTGCACGAAGAGGGCGCCCACAGCCACGTCAGGCTTGAGCTGCCCGCCTTGCACAACCTCATCGCCGAGGAGATTCGCCCCCGCATCGACCGGCGTCTGAAGCTCACCGAACACCGACAGCGTGCGGAACGGGCACTCTCCCATACAGCTGGTCTGCGGGAAGATCCGCGCCGCCAGACGGTGCTGCACGCGGACCTGTATCGGGAGAACGTCCCGTTCACCCTGGACGGGCAGCCGGTGCTGCTCGACCCGCTGCCCATGACAGGGGACGCCGCGTTCGACTGGGCCTTCTGGACGATCTACTACCAGGTAGGAGGCGGCACCGCCTATCGCCTCCGCCGCGCCAGCCGCACATCGGGCATCCCCGTCGACAGCGTCCTCCCCTGGTGCCTGCTGCTGAGCACGGACGGCCTCCTGTACTACGAGGAGACCAACGACCACCGCCTGCCTCAGATGATGGCCGTTCTGGATGCCCTGCTGAAGATCGTGGCGACGGGGTGATCGCAATGACAACACACCTACTGCGACACGGCCGCACCGAGTACAGCGCCCGCTACCTGGTCAACGGCGACCCGGCCGTGCAACTCCAGCTCCGCGAGGAAGGGGGGTACGCGCATGCCACGCCGTCCGGCCGTCCCTCCCCATCGAGTCGGCGCAGACATGGATCGCCAGCGCGTTCCCGCGGGCCCGGCAGACGGCCGACACTCCTCCTCGGAGACGAGGCACGACCGCCCGTCGTCAACCCGCTTCTCAACGAACTCGACTATGGCTACCTCGAGGGGGGCATCGTTCCTGGAGTACGCGGCATGGCTCCAGCACCACGGCGCGTGGGTGAAGCCACCTGGCGCCGGTGAGTCACAGCGCGAGGGCATCCACCGCTGCTGCTGGGCTGATGGCCACGCTTGAGAAGCCGGGCTCCAGGGTTGTCGTCGCTCACGGCCTGCTGCTGTCGGTACTCGTCTGGAACCTGAGCCGGACACCGGGCAGCGCGATACCGCTGTTCTTCCCCGAGGCGCCGTACCTGGTTCCGCTGGCCATCGACGACGATGCGATGGCAAGCACGCCGCGGACCTGCTCGACGAGCTCGACAACGAGGATCGAGGCCATGGCTGGGCTCCAGGCCGCGTACCGATATCAGGGACGGACGCAGCGTCCACCCTTGCTAACGTCGATTCACCACAGAAGCCGCTAGAGGAGTAGCCCTCTCATGCATGATGCTCGCGTTCTGATCGACATGGGCGACGAGGCCGTCCGCCGGCTCGCCCGCCGCGGATACACCCTGGACCTCTCCTCCCTGGAGAGTCTCCAGTCTCGACGGAACCAGAGCATCCGCACTGCCGACGAGCTGAGGGCCGACTCCAAGCGCGTCGCCCAGGAGGTGCAGAAGGCGGCGAAGGTTGGCGGGGACATCTCGGCGCTCAAGGAGTCGGCGCGCAAGATCAAAGAGCAGATCCGCGAGGTCGAAGCCGAGCAGGAGCAGATCCAGAAGGAGCTGCGCGAGCTGCTGCTGAGCATCCCGAACATGCCGCTCGACGCCGCGCCCGACGGAGACTCCGAGGAGTTCGCGGTCGAGGTGCGGCGGGTCGGCACAGCGCCGGCGTTCGCGTTCGAGCCCAGGGATCACGTTGACCTCGGCGAGACCATGGGCATCCTCGACTTCGGCCGCGCAACGAAGCTCTCGGGTCCGCGCTTCAGCATCGCCCGCGGCGTCGGGGCCGCCCTGGAACGCGCGCTCGCGACCCTGTTCCTGGACCTCCACACCCGCCGACACGGCTACGTCGAGCACGCGGTGCCGTTCCTGGTGACCCGGAAGACGATGACCGGCACCGGCCAGCTCCCGAAGTTCGAAGAGGACCTCTTCGCCACCGGCGTCGCCGACCGGGAGCTGTTCCTGATCCCGACCGCCGAGGTCCCCCTCACGAACCTCTACGCCGACGAGATCATCCCGCCGGCCGAACTGCCCCTGGCACTCACGGCCTTCACCCCCTGCTTCCGCTCCGAGGCGGGTTCGTACGGCCGCGACACCCGCGGCATCCTGCGGCAGCATCAGTTCTCCAAGGTCGAGATGGTCCGCATCTGCGCTGCCGAGGAATCCCAGGCCGAGCAGGAGAAGATGGTCGCTCACGCAGAGGCGTGCCTGAAGGAGCTCGATCTTGCCTACCGCGTGATGACGCTCGCCGCGGGCGACATGGGCTTCTCCGCCCAGCTCACCTACGACATCGAGGTGTGGCTCCCGAGCCAGAACACCTACCGCGAGATCTCGTCCGTCTCGGACTGCGGCACCTTCCAGGCCCGCCGAGCCGGCATCCGCACGCGCGACGAGCGCGGCAAGACCGTGCCCGTGGCCACCTTGAACGGCTCCGGCCTGCCCATCGGCCGCACCCTGGCCGCGGTGCTCGAGCAGCACCAGCAGCAGGACGGCTCCGTGGCCCTGCCCCAAGCCCTCGTCCCCTACCTCGGCTTCCGCCGTATCCAGGCGGACGGAACCCCATCGGAGGCATAAGTGTTAGTGGGCGTCTGCGACTTCCCCGGCAGCTACGCATTTCCCCCGGCTGGCTACGGCGGGATCGAACGATGGCTATGGCCCCACAACATCATCCCGGTGGTGCTGGGCAGTGCCCAGGGAATCCCTTTTCCCCCAGGTCAGGACAGTACGGACTGGCCCCCGACTGCCGCCAAATCCATCCAGTGCCGCCCCGTCCGCTCACGTATATGTCATCCCAAGGACCGGCGACTCAGGACAGAGTCGACGGCAATACACGGTGGCCTGGGGAGCGAGCGTCCAGCGCTTGCCGCCGAGGTCGGTGGCTGGGGATACTGCCACCGCCTAACGAGGACAGGGCCGTTACACTCAGCGGGACTTCGCCACTCTCAGCACCACCGTGACCACGGAGTACAGCGAAGGCCTTGACGTGCAGGCTCTCAGGCAAGCAACCTAAATCGCTGATGAGGCGCGGGCATACCCCTCGCCACCGTCCCAGCACGGCCGCCAGCCGCCGACAGGAGCACAGTGACCGCTCTGCACGCCCAGCAACTCGAACACACCCTCGATGAGCAGTTCACTGGGATCATCGCTGTTGACGATCTGTCTCAGTTTAAGGAGCATATCCGGCGGAACTCATTTCTCTCCCGTGCTCTGGCTGCCCTGGCGATCCGCGAGTTCACCGGCTATCCGCTGCAGCGCTGCGCCGAGTTCGTCATCGACTCGTTCGGCGACCAGGGCATCGACGCCGTAGCGGTGGATCTTGCCTCGCAAGAGCCTCAGGTCTGGGTGGTGCAGGCGAAGTGGAGTAGTGACGGCACAGCCTCCTTCTCCAAGAGCGCTGCGCTCGATCTAAAGAACGGTCTGGAACTACTGATCGCCCGCGAGTACCAGCGCTTCAACGCTAAGCTGATGCCACTCATCCCCGATCTGGAACGGGCACTCAGCAATCCGCGGGTACAGATCACCCTGCTGCCGGTCTGGGCAGGGACCCAGCCGATGGGCGCCGAGGCCAAGGCGGTGCTCGACCGGTTCTGCGCGGAGTATGAAGACTCGCTGCGCCTGCGCACCCTGCGGCTGCTGGACTTCATCCGCATCCTGCGCTCCGGAATCGCCGAACCCCAGATCAAGCTGAAGGCATCGGCCTCGGCTGTCGATGTCAGTCCGATCAAGGAACCCATCCTGGCGTACCACGGCACGATCGGAGCCGCTGAGGTCGCCCGCTGGTACGAAGACAATCACTACCGGCTCTTCCAGCGGAATATCCGCAATCCCCTCGGCGTCACCTCGGTCAATCGCACCCTTGTGGAGACCCTTCGTAGAAGGCCTGAGTACTTCTGGTACTTCAACAACGGGATCACGGTACTGTGCGACAAGGTGATCATGGGCCCTCGAGGGGACCTAGAAATGGAGGGAGCAAGCATTGTCAACGGTGCTCAGACGGTCGCCTCCGTCCATGAGGCGTATCAGCAAACTCCGGATGTCGTCACACGCGCACGGATCGGTGTCCGCATCATCTCCTTGACGGACTGCCCGGAGGGATTCGACCACGACGTCACCCGAACGACCAACACCCAGAACAAGGTGGAGCCCCAGGACTTCATCGCTCTGGAGAAGGTGCAGCAGCAACTCCGCGACGACTTCCTGCTTCGCCTGCGGAAGACATACGTCCTGCGCCGGGGCGAGGAGCCACCGCAGTCGAAGGATGACGGTTGCACCCTCAGGGAGGCCGCAACCGCGCTCGCTTGCGCTCACACCTCTCCGGAACTGTCCTTCCAAGCGAACGTGGACATCGACCTTCTTTGGGATCCGAAGCAGCACTACCAGCTTTTCCCGCTCCACCGTACCGACGCGGTGAAGACCTGGCGCACCGTCCTGGTACTCCGGGAGATCGAGCGGCAGATCGACGTCCAACGCCCGCAATGGGAGGGGCGCGCCGGCACGCTCGCCGACCTTGGGCGACTACTCATCGCCCACGTGGTCTTCCATCGTCTCCCCCGAGGCTGGCAGGAGATTCCGGAGTCCGATTGGCCAAGGGTACCGGCGTGCGTCGCCGAGCTCGTGGACACCGCTGTAGCCACGCTGATCCACTGGATCGACACGGGTTACGGGCCCAAGAGTCAGGTGAGCAGCATCTTCCGCAATTCTGAGCGGTATTCGGACGTCGCAGCTTCAGCGCTGGTGACCCTGCAGGGCAACAATCAGCCTCCGCCCCTCTCACCGGAGTACCGCGCGTCTGAGCGTGAACGGCATGCACGGCAAGCCAACGCGGTCACCGTGATCTTCGAGAATAATGCGCTGGAGGAAGGGACGCTCCTGGAGTTCCGCCCAGTCCCCGGCCGCGAACAGCAGCAGCTCACCCCCTGGCTCACGGCGGATGCGCGCCGTGCGCGTGCAACCTGGACCCGGAAGCGTCGCAACTGCCTGGTATGGGCGGTGGACGGTCTCGCATACTCACCGACCGGCCTTGCCCAGAAGATGCTCCTGGAGGCCGGTCACCAGCGCAAACCGCTTCAGGGCACGCGGCGCTGGTTCGTTCCGCAGCGCGGCTCCCTGGTGGACATCGCCGACCGGTTGCGGCAGCAAGCGGAGGAGGAGGACGAATGAGCTTGTTAGTCAACCTCGCAGGTCACGAGGCCCGATGAAGGTGTCAGACAGCTCCATCATCCTCGCCCTGATCCCGAACATGGAGGCCCATAAGATCGTCCCGAGTGGTGCTGGACCATGCCACGGACTCTCATCTCACCAGGTCAAAGGCACAGATCCGAGATCTGCGTGCCGCCCCGTCCGCTCACGCATCCCCGGCCTGAGCTTCACCGAATACCGCAGCGTCGAACTCGGTCGCAGCCTGGGCCCGCAGTGCCGCAGCAAGAGCTTCCTCTGTCTCAACAGCAGCAATCTCGGACCAGAGCGCCTCGGCGAGTTCCACCTGTACTTCTACAGGGGGGACCGGGACCGGAGCCTTAGCCGTTTTCCCAGCACCAATGTGGAACAAACCGCTGGTAGTGGTTGCCTGTGCACGGAAGTAGCCAGACCCGGGAGTTGAGTTGAACCACGCCATGGCGAACGCGGGCACCAACCGATCCGAGGTGATGCGAGCACGCACGACACTGTTCTGGTGGATACACCCCTCGATCTGCCCCTCCCACATGGCGCAGCGCCCGATCTCTTGGAGCGATCCGCTGCCTTCCAGGAAAAGGAGATCGCCCTCCTGCAACTCAAGGGTCTCTGCTTGGGCTCGCGGCACCGTCATGTTCTTTACGTCAGACAGGTCGAGCCGCCCGCGCTGTACCGTTGCTGCCCGGAGATACGGACGTGTGACACCGGTAGCATTCGCGCCCCTCTTCGGTACCTGGCACCCGAGCCGGATATCTGCAAGCGCGTCCAAGGGCTCCGTCGGGTACAGCAGCGCCGTCTCGGGATCCAGGGCCTCAGCGTCCCACCGGGACAAACCCGCAAAACGCGCGATCGATACGGTCCCTGTGACCTCAACCGATTCGGTGGCGACTACTCCCAACGCCTCCTCAAAGGCAATCCAAGCGCTCTCTCGACGCTTCGCGCCGTTAAGGAGGAGCCCTTCGGCCTCAGCGATCCGCGCGTTGCGATCAGCGACGATGCTTCGCTGTATCTCCAACGGTGGCAGCGGCACGACCAGGTCGAGAAAATCCTGCACCCGGAGTCGATTGCGGCTGACCGCCGTTGTGCCGGTCGAACGACTCAGCATCACCTTGGCGAAGGTCTCCGACCCGCACACAAGGTTGATGAATGACGGGTCCGCGACTTCATCGTTGATCCGGAACTGTGGGAACTCGTTCGAGACCATGACGCCAGCCATCTCGGCCGGGACGACAGCGAAGGCAGACTTCCATCCAAAGAGTCGGTTGTAAATCAGCGCTCCAGGTACCACCGGGTAGCACTTGCCGATGACCTGGTATCCGGTGCGCTCTTCGCGGACGAAGATACCGTTGCCGTACCACCGGACGCCGGCGAAGCGAACGATCTCATCGCTTGCCGGCATATGCGCGGCCATTTTGATTTCGGTAGCGATTTCCGACATCTGCACCATCGGCCAGTCTGAGGCGTCGACCTGCGAGCCGGGCGGCGACCAAGACGCCAGCACCTTGAATGGGGCAATCTGAACAATCGACATTACATGCCACCTTCGGGGAATCCGCTCTCCTGCCACGCCCGGAACTCGCGCCACTTACTGAGAACTTCGGGCAGGTCGTTGGCAACGTGGGGGCCAGTATCTCCCGTTGCGGTGATGCCCACGCTTTTCGGGGTCGCCATGAAGACCGGGTAATCGAACTCCTCGCGGACGTACGTCCACATGGCTGCGGTCTGGGCCTCATCGACCTCTTTCAGCGCCGCCTTGAACTCAGCACGAATCGCCTTGATCGTGGCGCTGTGAGCCTGGGCAGCACTGATGTACTTAGTCTTCAGTGCGACAGCGTCTCCAGTTCCTCGGCCGACCCACTTTGGGTTGCCAATCGACGTCGTACCGGCCCCGCGCACCAGCCCCGTCTCTGCTGCCCTTGTGTATGCAGGAAGTTCGCGGGTCACGCCGAGGGCACCCAACTGAGTCAAGAGGTCAGCCAGTGTCTCGTCACCGTCTGCGGTCACGATCCGTTGCTGATAGTTCGACAAGAGGTCATCCCGCTGCCTATCGAACGACTCCTCGGTGGCATCCAGCGCGTCGTCCCAAGCCTTCTGCCAGGCAGCTTCGGCCTCGGGAGTGAAGCGGTCCAGGAATACGATGGAAGCCGAGACGCTGGCCTTGGAGAACTTGAAGGTCTCAGGTGGCAGCGCCACCACCCCGCGCAGGTACGCCTTGCCCTCGGCCCACCGACGCAGCCACGTGAGCGATGCGGCGTTCAGGTTGCCGTTGGGCAGGATGATCGCGAGACGCCCTCCCGGCTTCAGGAGACGCAGGCAGCGCTCGACAAACATAACCTCGGTCTGGCGGCTCTTCTTGCCCTTGCCGATCTCGAACGTGTCGAGGATTGGCGTATTGCGGGCGCTGGCGACCGCTTGGTAGCCGGCGTTCCAGTCATCTCCGTAGCGCTTCCGCATCCGCCGCTTGTAGGCAGGATCATCAGGGACGTCTGACTCTGTGGTCCCACCGACCAATTGGCTTGAGGAGACCGTGGCACCGAACGGCGGGTTGGTCACGATTACGTTGAAGCGGCCGTCCCAGATGCCGTTGATGTTGACCAGGCCGTCGTGCCAGTGGATTCCTCCGTGCCCGTCACCGTGCATTATCATGTTCATTTTCGCGGTGCGGGCTGCGCGGGGCTCCTTATCCGTCCCGTAGATACAGTTCCAGGCCAAGCGGCCGACCCGGCTGTCAGCGACTCCCCCGTCCGAATCCGTGGGCATCAGGTTCTCATTAAGTTCGGCGAACGCCTCGTCGATCCGATGGTCGCGTTCGGCCAACTGCTCGTCGGCGGCGTCAGTTGAATACTCCGCCGAAATCTCGTGGAACTTCTCGTTCTTCTGTCGCTCAATGTCGGCCGAGATCTTTGCGCGGACGTGATCGAAGACGCGAATCAGGAAGCCGCCAGAGCCAGCGGCCGGGTCGCAGATGAGCTCGCCCTCCTCGGGGTCGAGAGCGTCCACCATGAAGTCGACAACCGGCCGAGGTGTGAAGAACTGTCCCAACTCGCCACGGAAAGTCCGACCCAGGAACTGCTCAAACGCGATGCCCTTGATGTCGTCGCCAGTCTGGGAGAGATTGAATCGCTCCAGTTTCGCCACGATGGCACGAAAGGTAGCGCTGGAGATTTCGAGCTTATCCGTATCTCCGAACAAATCATCAGCGCGGTAGTAGTTCTTGGTCTCCTCGAAGAGCCTCTCGTGAACCTCCTCGTCGCCGGCTACGCGGACCTCCTCGCGCTTGTCCAGGAACTCTGTGGTAAAGGTTCCATGGTTGCCCGAACGCTCAATCCGGAGTTTGACGAACAACACCTTCGAGATAGTGTCGAACGCTTTATCCGGCGTCATCGCGTGGTGGTCACGCAGCAGGTCGTGACAGTCTGAGAGCAGCTTCTGAAATTCGTCGCGATCGAAGGCACGCAGGGAATGACGCAGCCTGTCGAGTCGCTTCTGATTCCCAAAATCAGCTTTCTTCGGCCACTCGTTGATCTGGGTTGCCTTCCCCGGAAAACCGGGGGTCAACTGGTAGACGGCGTGTGCCGTGGCGGTAGCAGCGATGAGAAACCCTGCCCCGCCAGCGACAGCATAGGAATTCCCCTGACGGAAGTCGGATTCAATAACCGGCCCTTCCGTCGCCTTGGTCTCGACGATCATGATCGCCGCAGCCTCACTGGCCTTCTTTGCCGCTGACTCCCACACGACAATGTCAGCACGCGGGCTGCCATGGCCGTGCTGGGTGCGCCGTTCCTGATCCATCTGAGCCAGTTCGAAGCCGCCGTCAACGACGAGCCGCCGAACCCATTCCTGCCGGACTACCTCCTCCGGCTGGTGGGTAGCGTCGACCCACTTCCTTCGCAGCGGGACCCAGATCAGCGCCCCGGACCTATGACACTTGGCTCCCCCGTCCGCGAAGGGGGTGGTGGGCGCGGGCGGCATCGTTGGGGGCAAGATCGGCCTTCTTCCGCTCGAACGTACGGGGTTAGCAACGCGCGGCTGAAGTCTGCCCGAAGTCGTTAGCGCTTTCAGGGAGCCAGGCTCAAACGAGCATGGCCAGCCGGTCGTGATGAGCATAGTGTCGGCAACTACCGAGCAGGATCCACCGACCGCAGCATCTTACGCGCCTGCGTAGCCCCCACTACTCAGCAGAGAATCCCCCCTGTTGGCCTCCCGGGCAGCGCTCTTGCGACCCTGCCCCGAGGCCGGGCGAGTGTCATGAACTCGATTCACATGATGCCCATCCACTTCCAGGGGCGGGGGCCGTTGTGGCCTCGGAGGCAGTCGAGACGGTATTGGCCTCGTCGCGCCACGTGGAGTTGGTGGCGGCGTGCTCAAGCGCCACCGCGAACGCCAGGAGGCCGACCGGGCCGAGTGGGATTCGGCATGGTGGAGACGGGCCTGGTCTTCACCCAGGAGGACGGCTCCTGGCTGCATCCGGGGAAGGTGACCGACCTCTTCGAACGGCTGGAGGCGGCCTCGGATCTGCCGCCGGTCCGGCTGCACGACCTGCGCCACGGAGCGGCCACGCTCATGCTCGCCGCCGGCGTCGATGTGAAGGTGGTCTCCGACGCCCTCGGGCACAGCGACACCCGGATCACGTGCGACATCTACCAGAGCGTGCTACCCGAGGTCGGCAGGAGCGCCGCCGAGGCGACCGCCAAGCTGGTACCCCTCAAGCGTAAAGCCGAGGCCGAGAAGGCCCGCAAGGTCGCACGGAAGGCGAAGCGCGAGGAGAAGGCCCGCAAGGCGGCGAGGAAGGCCAAGCGTACCGAGAAGGCCAAGGCCACGGGACGGAAGAAGCGCGGGCGGAAGCCGGGGAAGCGGAAGGACCGACGAGCCCCGCTCACGCACGAGGGGGTGAGGACTCCACCGGGGTGAGGGTCCGCAAGCCGAGGGGACGGGAAAAGCCCGGGTCATGGGGTAGATGACCTGGGCTTTCCTGGAGCCGCCTAAGGGAATCGAACCCTTGACCTACGCATTACGAGTGCGTCGCTCTGGCCGACTGAGCTAAGGCGGCGGGCGTGCGGTCCCCCGGGTGGGGGGCGCAGCGGTGGTCAGTCTACACAGGTTTGGGGGGTGAGCCGGCACGCCTTCGGCGGAGGAGGTCTTCGGTCGTCTCGCGCAGCGTGCGGAGGCGGTTGGACCAGCGGCGGCACTCCAGGCACGCCGTCAGGTGGGTGTCGAGGTCCTGCTCGCTCAGCCCCTCGGGGAGTGGGGCGTTCTGGGCGCGGGCCGATATGGCCGTGCGGTAGCGGATGCACTGCATACCGACATCATCCCAGGTCGTCAGCAGGTGGTGCCCTCCTCGGGGCTGATGTTGTCCAGCAGGTAGCGGTTGACGGCGGAGTCGACGCATTCGCTGGTGCCGCCGTAGGCGCCGTGGCCGTCGCCGTCGTAGGTCAGGAGGACGCCGGTGGAGAGCTGGTCGGCCAGGCCCTCGGCCCAGGAGTAGGGGGTGGCCGGGTCGCGGAGGGTGCCGACCACCAGGATGTCCGTGGCGCCTTCGGCGGCGATGCTCACCGGGTGGCCGGTCGGCTCCACCGGCCAGGCCGCGCACAGCAGGGTGGCCCAGGCGAAGTCGCGGCCGAACGTCGGGGACGCCTCCTCGTACGCGCCGATGGTCTCCTCGACCGCCTCGGCGTCCGCGTTGCCGGCCGGGCTGTCGAGGCAACTGATCGCCGGGAAGGCGAACATGGTCGTGCCGTACGAGCCGTCCGGCTCGCGCTCGTTGTACAGGTCGGCCAGCTCCAGCAGGGGGGCGCCGTCGCCCTCGTCGATCGCCGCCGTGAGGGCGTCGCGCAGCATCGGCCACAGGTCCTCGGCGTAGAGCGCCATCGAGACGCCCGTGGTGGCCAGGGACTCGGTCAGCGGGCGCTCCGGGTCGCCGGTCGGCAGGGGGTCGGCGTCGACCTCGGCGAAGAAGTCCAGGAGCGCCTCGGACGCGGCGTCGGCGTCGGCGGAGCCGAGCGCGCAGTCGGGGCCGGAGACGCAGTCCTCCGCGAACGAACGGAACGCCGTCTCGAAGCCGCCCGCCTGCTCGCGGTCGGTGGTCAGGGTGGGGAGCCGGGGGTCCATCGCCGCGTCGAGCACCAGCCGGCCGGTGTTCTGCGGGAAGAGACCGGCGTAGACGGCGCCGAGCTTGGTGCCGTACGAGTACCCGAGGTAGTGCAGGTCCTCGTCGCCCAGCGCCGCGCGCAGGACGTCCATGTCACGGGCGGACTCGATCGTGGAGATGTGCTCCAGCAGCTCGCCGGACTCCTCCTGGCAGGCGCTCGCGAACTCCTCGAAGGCGGCGAGCAGATCATCGATCTCCGCGTCCGAGTCCGGGGTGCGGTCGGTCAGCGTGTACTCGTCCATCTCGGGGCCGGACAGGCACTCCACCGGCTCGCTGCGGCCGGTGCCGCGGGCGTCGAAGCCGACCATGTCGTAGCGGGCGCGGACCTCTTCGGGGAACAGGTACTCCGCCGAGCCCTGCACGAAGTCGACCGCGGAGGCGCCGGGGCCGCCGGGGTTCATCATCAGGGCGCCGATGCGCTGGGACGGGTCACCGGCCTCGTCACGGGTGACGGTGAGCTGGAGGTCCTTGGCCGGGTCCGGGTTCTCGTAGTCGAGCGGAACGGTCAGCGTCGCGCACTCAAAGCCGGTCGCGTCGCACGCGCTCCAGCTCAACTCCTGCTCGTAGTACGGCCGCAGCTCGGCCGGGATCTCCTCGGGCAGCGGCTCCAGCGGTGGCGCGTCCGGGGCCGGGGAGTTCTCACCCGCCCCGGCGGGCGCGCGCTCGTCGGGGCGTTCGTCCCCCGAGCAGGACGTGACGAGCAGGGCCGTGGACGCGATGAGGCCGAGGGCGAGACGGCCAGTGGAGCGGGTGCGCATGGTCATCGAGCCTAGCCGCTCAGCGCAGGGCCATGGTCATCGCCTCCACGGCGAGCAGGGGCGCGACGTTCCGGTCGAGGGCGCGGCGGCAGTCGAGGACGGCCTCCATCCGGCGCAGCGTCTGCTCGGGGCGCGAGGAGGCGGCGAGGCGCTCCACGGCTGCCGCGCTCTCACCGCCGGCGACGGCGACGGACGAGCCCAACTGGCGTGCCAGCACGTCCCGGTAGAAGCCGGTGAGGTCGGTGAGGGCGAGGTCGAGCGCGTCCCGCTGGGTGCGGGTCGCGCGGC
Source organism: Streptomyces sp. URMC 129 (assembly GCF_051386415.1). Lineage (NCBI taxonomy): Bacteria > Bacillati > Actinomycetota > Actinomycetes > Kitasatosporales > Streptomycetaceae > Streptomyces > Streptomyces sp. URMC 129. The sequence continues at coordinate 2,140 of NZ_JBPQTQ010000081.1, read as the reverse complement.
GCTTCTGCCGGTCCTCCAGGTCCTTCATCGCGCCGGCCGTGCCGCGCGGCAGGCGCTTGCCGTCGGCGGCGCCGAGCGCGGCGCGCAGCTCCCCGGTCTCCTTCTCGTCCAGCTCCTCGGCGAGCTGCTTGGCGTCCGCGGCGGCGGCGTCCACCAGCTCCTGCGCGGCGCGCAGGCAGCCGCCGACGTCGGTCAGCCGCTCGGGGAGCCTGAGCACGGCGGCCCGGCGGGCTCGGGCCTGCTCGTCGGTGGCCAGCCGCCGCGCGCGCCCGATGTGGCCCTGGGTGGCCTGGGCGACGGCCCGCGCCACGTCGGGCTCGATGCCGTCGCGGCGGACCAGGATGTCGGCGACGGCGGCCACCGGGGGGGTGCGCAGCGCGAGGTGGCGGCAGCGGGAGCGGATGGTCGGCAGCACGTCCTCGGTGGAGGGCGCGCACAGCAGCCACACCGTGCGGGGGGCGGGCTCCTCGACGGCCTTCAGCAGCACGTTCCCCGCGCCTTCGGTGAGGCGGTCGGCGTCCTCCAGCACCATGGCCTGCCACCGGCCGCCGGCCGGGGAGAGCTGTGCCCGGCGCACGAGGTCGCGGGTCTCCTTGACGCCGATGGTGAGCAGGTCGGTGCGGATCACCTCGACGTCGGCGTGCGTGCCGATGAGGGCGGTGTGGCAACCGTCGCAGAAGCCGCACCCGGGCCGGCCGCCCAGCGCGAGGTCGGGGCTGACGCACTGCAGGGCCGCGGCGAACGCCCGCGCCGCCGTCGAACGCCCGGAGCCCGGCGGACCGGTGAAGAGCCAGGCGTGCGTCATCGCCGAGCCCGACAGCGCCGGCTCCCCGTCGCCGCCGGCCGCCGTGACCAGCGCGTGCGCGTCGCGCGCCGCCGCGGCGAGCTGCTCCGTCACCCGGTCCTGGCCCACCAGGTCGTCCCAGACCGCCATCGCACACTCCCTCCAGCAGGATCCCGGCACGGATCGGCACGGATCGGCACGGATCGGCACGGCCACCGGCACCCGCCGCCGACGTCGCGACCATTCTGCGGCACGCCACTGACAGCCGGGCCCGTTCGGAGGAACCTGCCGTAGCGGCACCGTCACGCCGAGCACATTCCCCGCTCGTCATATGGAACGTTTGCCGCATGATGCACATCCTGCGCGCCACCGCCACCGCAACCCTGGCGGGGGCGCTTCTCCTCACCGTCTCCGGATCGACGCAGGCCCTCGCGGGTGACGAGACCCCGGTCCCCGCGTCCAGTTCCGGCCTCGGCGTCTTCGCCCGCCTCGGCACCCTCGATCTGGCCGAGGCGTACGCCGCCTATCCCGAGGGCCCGTCCCGGATCAGCGTCGAGAGCGTCGACCTGGGCGACCTCGGCGAGGTGCAGAACGTCACCGCGACCGCCTCCGGCGACGACGAGCGGGGCCGCAGCGCCGCCGAGGCCGGTGTCGGGGGCGCGCACCTCGACCTCGGCACGACCGCCCTGCGCACCGGCCACATCCGGGCCGGCTGCTCGACGGGCCTGGGCGCGGCCCCGGTCGGCGCGGTCTCCCTCGGCGACGTCGCGTTCGCCCTTCCGGCCGGGCAGAGCATGACCCTCTCCGAGACCCCGGCACCCAACACGACGCTCGAACTCCCCGACGACCTCGGCCGCGTGGTGCTCAACGAGCAGATCACCGAGGCCGACGGCTCCCTCACCGTCAACGCCTTCCACCTGACCCTGGGCGACGGCGAACTGACCCTCGGCAGCGTCAACTGCGGCACCCGGACCGAGACCGCCACCCTCACCGGCGTCGCGCACGACGCCGACAACGTGGCGGCGGACGGCGCCGAGCCGGCCGGTGTCGCGGACGTCGGGTTCGAGATCGTCGACGAGACCGGCCTGGTCCTCGGGAGCTGCGTCACCGGCACCAGCGGCCGGTGCGGCGTGGACTTCGTGCCCGAGGACGGCGTGGACACCTACGTCTGCGTCGCGGACGTGCCCGACGGGTACGAGATGCCGCCCGCCGACGCGGTCTGTTCCGGGCCGTACCAGGTGGCGGCCGGGGACGAGGTCACCATGGGCCGCGCCTTCGAGCTGGAGCGCGGCGAGGACTGACGGCGCGCACCGGCGTCGACCGACGGCACAGGACCGGCCGCGGCCGGTCCTGTGC